>NZ_AKJI01000031.1:0-66971 GCF_000282415.1 Pseudomonas sp. GM60 | reverse complement strand
GGCTGGCGACGATGCTGCCGCTGCCATAGGAATAAAGCCCCTGCACGTCGAGGCCGGTGCCGTAGTCCTCGGTCTTGTAGACGTTGGCATAGACGCTGGCATTGTTGACGACGGCCCAATCGACCGAGGTGCCGTATTGCAGGCTGTCACGCACCTGTCGACCTGACAGGCCGAGGATGACTCGCGGGTGCAGCAGAAAGTTGAAGGCGGCACCGGCCGTCATGTCGCCGTCGTTCTGATCGTCCCAGTTGCTGAGCAATTTGGACTCACGCCCGGCGAACAGGTTGTAGCGCCATTGCTCGTCGTGGTTGCGCCAGTTATTCGGTTTGTAGACCAGTTCCTGGGTGCTGGAGGTGATCTGGCCGTCTTCGATCAGGCGCACTTCCACTTCATAGATACCGCCGGGCAACGGCCGCGTGTCGAGGGTTTGCAGGCCTGCGGGCATCGCCTGCGTATTGATCAGCAAACCGTCGCGGTAGATCTCCACCGAGCCCTGGCGATTGGCGGTGACGTAGATAGGGTAAACCGCCGGTGTCGGCTGGTTGATGGCCAGGCTGTCGGAGCTGCCGTACATCAAACCCAACGCCGTGTCGGGACTCGCGCCGAAGGAGCGCGGTTGGCGAGTCAGCCCTTCGGAGGTCGGGGTGAAATAACCCAGGCGTACAAAGTTGCCTTCCAGTTCACGCTGGGTATAAAGCTCATGCACGGCGTGATAGGTCTGGTTATCCACACCGCCCAGTCGCGACAGTTGCAGGTTCACCGCTTGAGTCCAGTTACCGAGGCTGCTGCTGGCTTCAAGACCATAGCGCCCGCCCAGGTCCTGGTTTTGCCCGCCGTTGAGGTTCAACTGGTTGCGCACGATCAACCCGGTGCTGCCGCCTTCGGGCTGGTTGTAATAACGCTGGACCTGATCGTCGCGCTCGGCGTTTTCCGTGAGGATCGACACCAGCGAGTTTTCCAGGCTGTAGTGCACGGCCAATAGCGACTCGGGGCATTTCGCCTCGCAGTTGCCCAGCGCCACGCCTTGCTTCAAATAGTTAGACCAAGTGTCGCGTTCACTGGCTTTGATCGTGCTGTCGCTGACATCGGTGAAGTCAACGAGGGTGATGCGGTCGTCGCGGGTTAACACGACCATCGCCTCCCCCAGAAATTGTTGATCAAGTTCCACGCGCACCGCCAACGGTACATCGAAGAAATGCTCTTCGAATTCGCTCGGCAAACCCTTGGCCTGCGCCAGCAAACTTCGAGGTGTATGGCCGTTATCCGCTGGCGCGGCCAGGGCAGTTGCGCAAAAACACAAGGCAAGCGCCGTCGCGATGGGAGTCATCGGGAACATGAAAGAAATACTCTGTGGATAAAGACGGTGAAACCCGATCGACAGGGGTTACGGCCCTATCGATCGGTGCGCGTTATCAAGCAAGAACTTGCTGACAGAACGCTGTCATTCAGATGCGCGGAATGGCATCAAACATGACGACGGGATTGGCAGTGTAAATACCCACCTGATTGTTGCCCGGCTTGTCGGCCGTAATCACCAGGTCTGCGCGCATGCCACCGTTGGACTCGGTATCGCCGACCACTTCCTGCGAATCGGCAGTCAGAACTGTGCCGTTGAAGGAGTAGGTCAACGGAATGTTCAAGGTCGCATTACCGTTGAACAGCGGCGTCGGGCCGCCGACGACGTAAGCGCCCACCGAGCCGTTGGTGTGCTGGATATCGTAGGTGCCACGGACCTCCGACAGGGTGCCGGCGCCAATTTGGTATTGCATTCTTTCGTCTTTACCGAAGTCCAGGTCCACGGGTTGAGCGTGAAACACCTTGCTCGGGATTTCTGCAGTGATGTTGATGGAGGTGCGCGACTCATCCGCAGCGAACGCCATCGAAGCACTCAGGGCCAGGAGGGTCATCGGAACGGCGATTGCAAACTTCTTGAACATTGTTTAGTACCTGTATTTTCAAAGGATTGGTCCGTGGAAAGCGTGAATCGTCCCTATCGCCGTCTTGAATAGTGGCAATTTGGCTCAACTTTCGACGGAGAGAATGATCGGCCAATTACCTGAGAAAGTAAGTACGTAACTTCCGAAGAACTTGTAGTAACAACCGCCCATGAGCAAGTAGAAAAAATCTGCAAAATCAATAATTAAACCGTTCACCCGACAGAAACATACTACAAACAGTTTTAACGAAAAAAGCACACAGCCAAACTAAATACAGTCTCTGTAAGATAAAGACTACTTAGGTCTAATTATTAATAATCACTCTCTGTTAGTTACACATAATTAGATTAATCACTCTAAAACAGCAAGCCACAAAAAGGCTTTTTTCCCGCCCCGCACTGAAATCCGCCACGACGTCCTTCGGCGACGACCGTTGGTCCTGTTCGCTTGCCTTCTCGATAAGATATATCTTAAGTTGTATCTAAACACGACAAAGAGAAGGAAAAATGAGAGACCATCATTCCCCCCACCGCGAACACGGTGACGGCCGCGACGGCTTCGAGAAACGTCCCGGCCGCGAACGCGGCGGTCGCGGCCCACGGGTGTTTGCCCCCGGCGATCTGAAATTGTTGCTGCTGGCGCTCATCGCCGAACAGCCCTGCCATGGCTACGACTTGATCCGCCAGATCGAAGGCATGTTCGACGGCGCCTACAGTCCCAGCCCCGGCGTGATCTACCCGACCCTGACCTTTCTGGAAGAAAGCGAAATGATCCAGGGCGATGCCGAAGGCGGAAAAAAACGTTACAGCGTGACCGACGCCGGTCGTCTGTCTTTAAGTGAGCAAGCGGTTGCACTGGACGGCGTGCGGATGCGCATCGATGTCAGCAAGCGCTCATTGCGCGGCCATGACCGTCCGCCCGAGATCCACGAAGCGGTGCATAACCTTCGTCATGCGTTGCAACTGCACCACGGTCGCTGGAGCGCGGAAGAAATCATCCGGGTCGCCGCCCTGCTCAACAACACCGCCAAAGCCATCGTCGACGGCCCCTTGGTTCAACCCGCTCAGGAGAAAGCTGAATGACTGAAGTGATCGAGCACACCATTCACCGCGTCATGCATGAAATCAAACGCCGCCGCCTGCAAGTGTTGCGCGTGGTTGACCTGACCCCGCGCATGCGCCGGATTACCCTGGGTGGGCCAGAGCTGGCAGGGTTCATCAGCCTCGGCACAGACGACCACGTCAAACTGCTGTTCCCGCAGAACGCGGCAGAACAAGCGGCGCTGGAGACCCTGGTGCTCGGTGCCGGCAAGGACAACGGCCCGATGCCGGCGATGCGCGACTACACGCCGCGTCGCTACGACCTCGACACGCTGGAACTGGACATCGACTTCGTGTTGCACGGCGACGGCCCTGCTTCGACCTGGGCGGAACAGGCCAAACCGGGGCAATTCCTGCACATTGGCGGGCCACGGGGATCGATGATCGTTCCGGACATGTTCGACAGCTATTTGCTGATCGGTGACGAAACGGCGATCCCAGCGATTGCGCGGCGCCTGGAGGGTTTGGCGGCCAATCGCCAGGCACTGGTGATCATTGAAGTGGAGAACGGCGCGGAACAGCAAAAGCTCGAAAGCCCGGCGCAGGTCAATGTGATCTGGGTGTTGCGCGAGGGTGGCAAGAACAACTTGCTGACCACCGTGAAACAGCTGCAAGTGCCCGGCGGCAATCTATACGCGTGGGTGGCGACCGAGACCAAAGTGTCGCGGCAGATTCGGCGGGTGCTGCTGGACGAGCACGGGCTGAACGAGCAGTTCGTCAAAGCCGTCGGCTATTGGCGCCTGGACGACACCGACGAAGAATAAACACAGACCTTGTAGGAGCCGGCTTGCCGGCGATGAGGCCCTTGAATCTTGCATCGATATTGAGGCCGCCATCGCCGGCAAGCCGGCTCCTACAGGTCCGTGTGATTCAGGCGCCACCGATCCAGCGCGATAACCAACAACGCAATCACCACAAACCCCGCCAACAATCCGCCTGCATTCGCAAACACCTGTGGATAACCCAGCTTGTCGACATCTATGAACGGATAGGGATAAACCGCCAGCAAATGCCCGCGCAGCAGCGCATACGCGAAGTACAGCAACGGGTAAATCACCCACAACGCAATGTGCCGCAGACGCAGGGTGCCTTTGGGCACACACAACCACCACCAGGCCAGAAACAGCAACGGCATGACGTCGTGCAACAGTTCATCGGCCAGCCATTGCCAGCCTTCGGGATGCCACAGATGGCGCAACAGAATGTTGTAGGCAAGGCCGACCACGGCGATGCTCACGGCAATCGCGCCGCTCACCCACGGCTGCAAAAACCAGCGGTGCGCAGCCGACTCGCGGGACGTCAGTGCGCAGGTCAGCACGGTCGCCACCAGCGTGTTGCTGAGCACGGTGAAGTAGCTGAAAAAACTCACCAGCCCGCCCAACAGACTGGCGCCCAGCGTCCAGCGCGAATAGAAAATCAGGTACAGCTGAATGCTCAATCCCGCCCAGCCGAGGACAGCAACCACGGCCACAAAACGACGGCGCACGGCAGGTTGCATGATCATGTTCAGAGCGGTCGCTTGGTACGCATCAACTTGACGTACAAGCGTTCGACCTTCTCCCGCGCCCACGGAGTCTTGCGCAGGAAGGTCAGGCTCGACTTGATGCTCGGATCACTCTTGAAGCAGCGGATATCGATGCGCTCGGCCAGCCCCGACCATTCGTAATGTTCAACCAGCGCGTTGAGGATCTGCTCCAGTGTCACGCCATGCAGCGGGTTGTTGTTCTGTTCGGTCATGCCGGGCCTTCGAGCGATAGATGAATTGGAAGCCGCGCACCTTAGCCGAGGGCCGCCTTGGGGGAAAGGCGTCTGTGCGCTATCTGTTGAATGTAGGCGAAACGGGACAAAACATTTGAACGTGATCACGCAATCCCTTGTAGGAGCGGCCGGGCGGCGTTCCGTTTGCCAGCGATGGGGCCATTGAATCTTGCATAGAACGTGAGACCGCCATCGCCGGCAAGCCGGCTCCTACAGGTTGCGGTGGTGTGCTGACTGTTACCGAATCAACAAAAATTCATCTCGGCAAAAGGCCTTTCTCTATTTGTAACAGAACATTATCCTTACGCCCGAACCTGCTGAAACGCTTCCGCTAACCGCTTCGCCCCTCACTCCCCAGAAAAAGATCAAGAATTCCCTCTCTATGCCTTATGTTCAATTTTTGCGAGACAGCGCTGTCTGCACGCCTGTTTCCCAGCGAAAAATCCTCAACCTGATCGGCGGATTCACCGCGCTGGGCCTCGCCACCTGCGTTCAGGCCGCTCCGGCCTTCGATAGCGAATCGCCGTGGATGCTCGGCGACTGGAACGGCACGCGCACCGAACTTTCGGAAAAAGGCTACGACTTCAAAGTCGATTACACCGGTGAAATGGGCAGCAATCTGCACGGCGGCTACGACCACGATCGCACCGCGCGCTACAGCGATCAGTTCGGTCTCGGCACGCATCTCGATCTGCAGAAGATCCTCGGTTGGGACGACGCGGAATTTCAGCTGACCATCACCGAGCGTAACGGCAACAACATCAGCAACGACCGGATCAACGATCCACGGGTCGGCGGTTTCACTTCAGCGCAAGAAGTCTGGGGTCGCGGGCAAACCTGGCGCCTGACGCAGATGTGGTATCAGCAGAAATTCTTCGATCAGAAACTCGACATCAAGGTCGGCCGTTTCGGCGAAGGCGAAGATTTCAACAGTTTCCCCTGCGACTTCCAGAACCTGGCGTTCTGCGGCTCCCAGGTCGGTAACTGGGTCGGGGGCATCTGGTACAACTGGCCGGTCAGCCAGTGGGCGATGCGGGTCAAGTATCACCTGACGCCAGAGCTGTACGCGCAGGTCGGCGCGTATGAGCAGAACCCGTCGAACCTCGATCGCGGCAATGGTTTCAAGCTCAGCGGCAGCGGCACCCAGGGCGCAATTTTGCCGGTGGAGCTGGTGTGGACGCCGAAGCTCAACGGCCTGCCGGGCGAATACCGCGCCGGTTATTACTACAGCAACGCTAACGCCACGGATGCCTACAAGGACAGCAATGGCCAGCCCGCCGCCCTGAGTGGCGAGGCCTACCGCAGCGCGTCGAGCAAGCACGGCGTCTGGCTGGGTGTGCAGCAGCAGATCACCAGCCGCGCCAGCGACAATTCCCGTGGCCTGAGCGTGTTCGCCAACGGCACGATGCACGACAAGAAGACCAACGCCATCGACAACTATGTCCAGGCGGGCGTCGTCTACAAAGGCTTGTTCGATGCGCGCGCCAAGGACGACATCGGTTTCGCCCTCGCCCGTGTTCACGTCAACCCGGCCTATCGCAAGAACGCCGAGGCGAGCAATCAGGCCCACGCGGTCTCCGACTTCGACGATCCGTCCTTCCTGCCGCCGCAGGACACCGAGTACAGCGCCGAACTCTATTACGGCGTGCACGTCACCAACTGGCTGACCGTGCGCCCGAACCTGCAATACATCCGCCACCCCGGTGGCGTGGACAAGGTCGATGACGCACTGATTGGCGGGATCAAGATCCAGTCATCGTTCTAAAGAACAACGCAAAACCTTGTAGGAGCCGGCTTGCCGGCGATGGCGGTGTATCAGCCAATACAGATGTCGACTGACACACCGCTATCGCCGGCAAGCCGGCTCCTACAGGGACCGCATCAACCGAACTTCTTTACATGAACCCTGCCCGCGCCGGATCGTCATCTACAGTGAACTTGCGCGGGACTACTTGAAACGTCACGGAGAACCACACTATGAGCACTGATGGTGCTTTGAGTCGAAGCCGTCTATTGCCGACCCTGCTCGGCATTCTGCTTCTGCTAATGGGCCTGGCCATGCTGGCCGGGGGGATCAAGCTGAGCATGCTCGGCGGCTCGCTGTATTACCTGCTGGCCGGTATCGGCCTGGCGCTGACCGGCGTGTTGCTGATCCTTGCCCGCCGCGCAGCCTTGGGCCTGTACGCGCTGGTGCTGTTCGCCAGCACCGTTTGGGCCTTGTGGGAAGTCGGCCTCGACTGGTGGCAACTGGTGCCGCGTCTGGCAATGTTGTTCGCGCTGGGTATCGTCATGCTGCTGCCGTGGTTCCGTCGTCCGCTGCTGCGCGAAGGCGCTGCACCGAAAGGCACCGGCGCACTGAGCGTGGCCGTGGTGCTCGCAGGCGTGGCCGCACTGGCCAGCCAATTCACCAACCCTGGTGAAATCAAAGGCCAACTGGACCGCGACAGCGTGCCGGGCATGACCAACACCGCCCCGGCCATGCCCGACGGTGACTGGAACTCCTACGGCCGCAGCGCTCACGGTGACCGTTACTCGCCGCTGGCGCAGATCACCCCGCAGAACGTCAACAAGCTCGTTCCGGCCTGGACCTACCGCACCGGCGACCTGCCGGGGCCGAACGATCCGGGTGAAACCACCGCTGAAAACACTCCGCTGAAAGCCAACGGCATGCTCTATGTGTGTACGCCGCACAGCCAGGTGATCGCGCTGGACCCGGACACCGGCAAGGAAATCTGGCGTTTCGATCCGAAGCTCTCCACGCAAAACGCGGCGAACTTCAAGGGTTGGGCGCACATGACCTGCCGTGGCGTGACGTATCACGATGACGCGGCTTACGCCTCCGAGCAGAGCCCGACCGGCAGCGCCAGCGCGCCTGTCGCCAGCGTCTGCCCACGCCGTATCTTCCTGCCGACCGCCGACACCCGCCTGATCGCCCTGAACGCCGACACCGGCAAGATGTGCGAAGACTTCGGCGACAAAGGCCAGGTCGACCTGCGCGCCAACATCGGTGGTTTCACCGCCGGTGGCTACTACTCCACTTCGCCTCCAGCGGTCACCAAGGACCTGGTGGTGATTGGCGGCCACGTCACCGACAACGTCTCCACCGACGAGCCGAGCGGCGTGATCCGCGCGTTCGACGTGCACACCGGCAAACTGGTGTGGAACTGGGACAGCGGCAACCCGGACGACACCACGCCGATTGCCGAAGGCAAGGTCTACACCCGCAACTCGCCGAACATGTGGTCGATGTTCGCCGTCGACGAAAAACTCGGCATGCTGTACCTGCCGATGGGCAACCAGACGCCGGACCAGTTCGGTGGCGCTCGCACCCCGGAATCGGAACTGCACGCCGCCGGCCTGACCGCCCTCGACATCGGCACCGGCAAAGTGCGCTGGCACTTCCAGTTCACCCACCATGACCTGTGGGACATGGACGTCGGTGGCCAGCCAACCCTGATGGACCTGAAAACCGCAGACGGCGTGAAGCCGGCGGTACTCGCGTCCACCAAGCAAGGCAGCATTTACGTACTGGATCGCAGCACCGGCCAGGCGATTGTGCCGATCAACGAAGTGCCAGTTCCGCAAGGCGCTGTCGAAGGTGATCACACCTCGCCGACCCAACCGAAATCCGACCTCAACCTCATGCCACCGCCGCTGCAAGAGCGCGACATGTGGGGCGTGACGCCGTTCGACCAACTGATCTGCCGGATCGACTTCAAATCCATGCGCTACGACGGCCCGTTCACCCCGCCGTCGCTGCAGGGTTCGATCGTGTATCCAGGCAACTTCGGCGTGTTCGACTGGGGCGGCATCTCGGTTGACCCGGTGCGTCAGATCGCTTTCGTGAACCCGAGCTACATGGCGTTCAAATCGAAACTGATCCCGGCCGCCGAAATCGCAGCCCAAGGCCCGCGTAAAAGCGAAACCGAAGGCGTGCAGCCCAACAAAGGCGCGCCGTACGGCGTAGTCCTCGAAGCATTGCTGTCGCCAATGGGCCTGCCGTGCCAGGCGCCGGCATGGGGTTATGTAGCGGCGGTTGACCTGACCACCGCCAAAGTCCTGTGGAAACACAAGAACGGCACCGTGCGCGACAGCTCGCCGGTTCCGATCCCGCTGAGCATGGGTGTGCCTAGCCTGGGCGGCACCTTCACCACTGCCGGCGGCGTTGGCTTCCTGAGCGGCACCCTCGACCAGTACCTGCGTGCCTACGACGTGAAAAACGGCAAGCAACTGTGGGAAGGTCGCCTGCCTGCGGGCGCGCAAACCACACCGATGACCTACACCGGCAAGGACGGCAAGCAATACGTGCTCGTCGTGGCGGGCGGTCACGGGTCGCTGGGCACCAAGCAAGGTGACTATGTGATTGCGTACAAACTGTCCGAATAAGTTTTAGCGGCAGTTAAAGCAAAGGCGACTCCCGCGAGGGGGTCGCCTTTTTTGTGATCGACACCGCCCCCTGTAGGAGCCGGCTTGCTGCGGGCGGCGTTCCGACGATAGCGGTGGGTCAGCCAACAAATTTATCGCCTGACACACCGCTATCGCCAGCAAGCCGGCTCCTACAAGGGCGGTGTAGGTCCGTTGAATTGTGGGCAACAAAAAACCCGCCGTAGCGGGTTTTTCATTACAGCGGTCAGCGGATCAGAAATCCTCCAGCCGCCACACTTCATAAGCCGGTGTCTCGTAGGGATGGCTCTGTTTCAAAGCCGCCACCACCGAACGGATCAACTCATCCGCCACCACCAGCTCAACTTTCCACTCCTCAACCTGTTCGACCTGCCCTGCTTCGCCAATGAATGGCTGACTGCCCTCCATTGGACGAAACTGACCCAGGCCCAACACCTGCCATGCGCAGTGCTCGTAAGCACCGATCCGCCCGCCACCGGCAGCGAACACAGCGCTTTTGACCACTTCGACATGGCTGGTCGGAACAAAGAAGCTGAGCTTGTACACGGCGCTTAGTTCACCCACACGCGAGCGTTACGGAACATGCGCATCCATGGCGCGTCTTCGTTCCAGTCTTCCGAACGCCACGAGTTCTGCACAGCGCGGAACACACGTTCCGGGTGCGGCATCATGATCGTCACGCGACCGTCGCGGCTGGTCAAACCGGTGATCCCGCGCGGCGAGCCGTTCGGGTTGGCCGGGTACTTCTCGGTGACCTTGCCATGGTTGTCGACGAAACGCATCGCCACGCAACCCGACAGATCGGCTTCCAGCAACGCTTCTTCACTGGAGAACTCGGCATGACCTTCGCCGTGTGCGATGGCGATCGGCATGCGCGAACCGGCCATGCCTTGCAGGAAGATCGAGTTCGACTCCTGGACCTGAACCATTGCCACACGGGCTTCGAACTGCTCGGAACGGTTACGCACGAAGTGCGGCCAGAACTCGCTGCCCGGGATCAGCTCGTGCAGGTTGGACATCATCTGGCAACCGTTGCACACGCCAAGGGTGAAGCTGTCGCTACGTTCGAAGAAACCCTGGAACGCATCGCGGGCGCGGCTGTTGAACAGCGCGGACTTGGCCCAGCCTTCACCGGCACCCAGTACGTCGCCGTAGGAGAAGCCGCCGCAAGCGACCATGCCCTTGAAGTCGTTCAGGTCGACACGGCCGGCCAGAATGTCGCTCATGTGCACGTCGATTGCGTTGAAACCGGCGCGGTCGAACGCGGCCGCCATTTCCACCTGACCGTTGACGCCCTGCTCACGCAGCACGGCAACCTGTGGACGGATGTTTTTCTTGATGTAAGGCGCGGCGACGTCCTGGTTGACGTCGTAGCTCAGCTTGACGCTCAGGCCCGGGTTGTCTTCTTCCAGCAGCACGTCGAACTCTTGCTCGGCGCAGTCGGCGTTATCACGCAGACGCTGGATCTGGTAGCTGGTTTCAGCCCATGTACGCTGCAGCAGACGACGCTGGCCTTCGAACACGGTTTCGCCGTTGAAGGTGATGCTGATCTCGCCATTGTTGATTGGCTGACCGATCACCGACACGCACTCGCCCAGACCGGCAGCGCTGAACTGCGCGAGGATGTCCGGGGTCGCGTCCTGGCGAACCTGGATCACGGCGCCCAGTTCTTCGTTGAACAGGATCGCTGCGATGTCGGCGGAGGTTTCCGCCAGACCGTCGAGGTTCAGGCTCAGGCCGCAGTGACCGGCAAAGGCCATTTCCACGGCGCTGGTCAGCAGACCACCGTCGGAACGGTCGTGGTAGGCCAGCAGGTGACCGTCGGCGTTGAGGCCCTGGATCACCGCGAAGAAGGCTTTCAGGTCTTCGGCATCATCGACGTCCGGCGCTTGCGAGCCGAGCTTGCCGTGAACCTGGGCCAGGATCGAGGCGCCCATGCGGTTCTGGCCACGGCCCAGATCGATCAGGATCAGGTCGGTGGTGCCCTTGTCCATGCGCAGTTCCGGGGTCAGGGTCTGACGGATGTCAGCCACTGGCGCGAAACCGGTCACGATCAGGGACATTGGCGAGGTGACGGTCTTGTCTTCGCCGTTGTCGTTCCAGCGCGTGGCCATGGACATGGAGTCCTTGCCCACCGGAATGGTGATGCCCAGCTCAGGGCACAGTTCCATGCCGACCGCTTTCACGGTGTCGTACAGACGCGCGTCTTCACCCGGGTGACCGGCAGCGGACATCCAGTTCGCCGACAGCTTGATGTCGGAGATCTTGTTGATGCGCGAAGCGGCGATGTTGGTCAGGGTTTCGCCGATGGCCATGCGGCCCGACGCCGGAGCGTCCAGCAGAGCCAGCGGAGTGCGCTCGCCCATGGCCATGGCTTCACCGGTGTAGACGTCGAAGCTGGTGGCGGTGACGGCAACGTCGGCCACCGGAACCTGCCATGGGCCGACCATCTGGTCACGGGCCACGAGGCCGGTGATGGTGCGGTCGCCGATGGTGATCAGGAAGCTTTTGCTCGCCACGGCCGGGTGATGCAGAACGCGCTCGACGCAGTCTGCAATCTCAAGGGTCGACGGATCGAAATCGTCGCCCAGCTCGTTTTCACGAACGGCCGAACGGTGCATGCGCGGGGCTTTGCCCAGCAGCACTTCCAGTGGCATGTCCACCGGGCTGTTGCCGAAGTGGCTGTCGGTGACCGTCAGTTGCGGCTCGGCAGTGGCTTCGCCGACCACGGCGAACGGGCAACGCTCGCGCTCGCAGATCGCCTGGAAGCGTTCGAAGTCAGCAGGGCCGACGGCCAGAACATAGCGTTCCTGGGATTCGTTACTCCAGATTTCGTGCGGGGCCATGCCCGGCTCGTCATTTGGAATGTTGCGCAGTTCGAAGCGGCCACCACGGTTGCCGTCGTTGACCAGTTCCGGGAAGGCGTTGGACAGACCGCCCGCACCCACGTCGTGGATGAAGCTGATCGGGTTCTTGTCACCCAGTTGCCAGCAACGGTCGATGACTTCCTGGCAGCGACGTTCCATCTCAGGGTTTTCGCGCTGAACCGAAGCGAAGTCCAGGTCAGCCGAGCTGGTGCCGGTGGCCATGGAGGAAGCAGCGCCGCCGCCCAGACCGATCAGCATCGCCGGGCCGCCGAGCACGATCAGCTTGGAGCCGACGGTGATCTCGCCTTTCTGTACGTGTTCGGCACGGATGTTACCCATGCCGCCGGCCAGCATGATCGGCTTGTGGTAACCACGAACTTCGTCGCCACGCGGGGTGGTGATCGACTGTTCGAAGGTACGGAAGTAACCGGTCAGGGCCGGACGACCGAATTCGTTGTTGAACGCGGCGCCACCCAGTGGGCCTTCGATCATGATGTCCAGCGCGGTGACGATGCGCTCAGGCTTGCCGTACGGCACTTCCCACGGCTGTTCGAAGCCAGGGATCTGCAGGTTCGACACGGTGAAACCGGTCAGGCCGGCCTTTGGCTTGGCGCCACGACCGGTAGCGCCTTCGTCGCGGATCTCGCCACCGGAACCGGTGGACGCACCCGGGAACGGGGCAATCGCGGTCGGGTGGTTGTGCGTTTCGACTTTCATCAAAATGTGCACCGGCTCCTGTACCGCGCCGTACTGGCGGGTTTCAGGGTCCGGGAAGAAACGGCCGGCGACATTACCGACGATCACCGAAGCGTTGTCCTTATAAGCGGACAGAACGCCTTCGCTGTGCATCTGGTAAGTGTTCTTGATCATGCCGAACAGGCTTTTCTCCTGGCTCTGACCGTCGATGTCCCAACTGGCGTTGAAGATCTTGTGACGGCAGTGCTCGGAGTTCGCCTGGGCGAACATCATCAGTTCGATGTCGTGCGGGTTGCGCTTCAAACCAACGAAGGCGTTGACCAGGTAGTCGATCTCGTCTTCGGCCAGGGCCAGGCCCAGCTCGGTGTTGGCTTTTTCCAGCGCGGCGCGGCCGCCACCCAACACGTCGATCGCGGTCAGCGGTTTCGGTTCGGCGTGGCTGAACAGGCCGGCGGCCTGTTCAAGGTTGGCGAGGACGATCTGGGTCATGCGGTCATGCAGAACATCGGAGATCAGCTGCGCTTCGGCGTCGCTGAACTGGCCGGCGACGTAGAACGCGATACCGCGCTCCAGGCGCTGGATCTTGCTCAGGCCGCAATTGCGAGCGATGTCGCTGGCCTTGCTGGACCACGGCGAGATGGTGCCGAAACGCGGCAACACCAGGAACAGGCGACCGGTCGGTTCTTGAACCGGTACGCTTGGACCGTACTTCAGAAGGCGCGCGAGCACCTGCTGTTCGTCGCCGGTCAGGACGCCGGTAACTTCGGCGAAGTGAGCGAATTCAGCATACAAGCCGCTGACAGCCGAAACCTTCTGGCTCAGTTGCTCAAGGAGTTTGCTGTGGCGAAAGGCAGAAAGGGCAGGAGCGCCGCGCAGGATCAACATCTTCGGGACAGCCTCGGGAAGGGGTGTGCTTTGAGGCCGTGCATTCTAGCCTAAACCGCCCGCGACATCACCCGAAACGGTACGGGCGGCGTCACCCGGACGTCGGGCCGGGTATCCGGGGCCGAAACAGCGGCCGGCCAGGTGTTATTTTTTGTGTCACAAAAAGCCATTCGAGCCCATTCCTGCGGGCTCCAGAGCGGTTTTTCGCTCTCTAGCAGACAAGGCCTTCGCTGTCGAGATATGGCGCTCGTGGTCCTTTGCGTATACTGCGCAGATGTTTTCCCCAACGGCTTTGCGTCCGCGGTACGCCAAATGGCTGATCGCAACCGGACTCTTCCTGATGCTCAGTGGCTGTGTTGATAAACCCAACACGCTGGAGCGCGTAAAGGAGGATGGCGTGCTGCGGGTGGTTACCCGAAACAGCCCCGCTACCTACTTTCAGGATCGCAACGGTGAAACCGGCTTCGAATACGAGCTGGTGAAACGCTTCGCCGACGATCTGGGGGTCGAACTCAAGATCGAAACCGCCGACAACCTTGACGACCTGTACAGCCAGGTGGGCAAGCCCAACGGTCCGGTGATCGCTGCGGCCGGCCTGGTCAGCAGCGAAGCGCGCAAACAGCAGGTGCGGTTTTCCCACTCTTATCTGGAAGTCACCCCGCAGATCATCTATCGCAACGGCCAGTCGCGGCCGACCGATGCAAAGGATCTGGTGGGCAAGAAGATCATGGTGCTCAAGGGCAGCACCCACGCCGGGCAACTGGCGGAGTTGAAACAGAAGTTTCCCGGCATTGAATACGAAGAGTCCGACGCGGTTGAAGTCGTCGACCTGCTGCGCATGGTCGATGAAGGCCAGATTGACCTGACCCTGGTCGACTCCAACGAAGTGGCGATGAACCAGGTCTACTTCACCAACATTCGGGTCGCCTTCGACCTCGGTGACGCCAGCGACCAGAGCTGGGCCGTCGCCGCCGGCGACGACAACAGCCTGCTCAACGAGATCAACGCCTACCTCGACAAGGTGAAGAAGAACGGCACGCTGCAACGCCTGAAGGACCGCTATTACGGGCACGTCGACGTACTCGGTTATATGGGCGCCACCACCTTCGCCCAGCATCTGCAGCAACGACTGCCCAAGTACGAGCAACACTTCAAGACCTACGCCAAGAAAGAGAAGGTCGACTGGCGCCTGCTGGCCGCGGTCGGTTATCAGGAATCCCTGTGGCAAGCGGCCGTCACGTCGAAGACCGGCGTGCGTGGGCTGATGATGCTGACCCAGAACACCGCGCAAGCCATGGGCGTGTCCAATCGCCTCGATCCGAAGCAGAGCATCATGGGCGGCGCCAAGTACCTGGCCTACATGAAGGAACAGCTGGATGAGTCGATCCAGGAGCCGGACCGTACCTGGTTTGCGCTGGCGGCCTACAACGTCGGCAGCGGTCACCTGGATGACGCGCGCAAACTGGCGGCCAAGGAAGGGCTGAACCCGGACAAGTGGCTGGACGTGAAGAAGATCCTGCCGCGCCTGTCCGAGAAGAAGTGGTACAGCAAAACCCGTTACGGCTACGCCCGCGGCGGCGAGCCGGTGCATTTCGTGGCGAACATCCGTCGCTACTACGACATCCTGACCTGGGTGACGCAGCCTCAGCTGGAAGGCAATCAGGTGGCCGAAGGCAATCTGCATGTGCCGGGGGTCGACAAGACCAAGCCGAGCCAGGAAACCCCGCAGCTTTAATCCTGGCAGCTAAAATCAAATGTGGGAGCGGGCTTGCTCGCGAAGGCGGTATATCAGTCGACATCAACGTTAACTGACACACCGCCTTCGCGAGCAAGCCCGCTCCCACATTTTGATTTTGTGTTCGGCTTAGGCTTTGGCGGCGGCCAGGATCAATGCCTTCATCTCGGCAACAGCCGACTTGAACCCGACAAACAACGCATGCGCCACCAGCGCATGGCCGATGTTCAGTTCGTTGATGCCCTTGATCGCCGCGACCGCTTCGACGTTGTGATAGTGCAAACCGTGACCGGCGTTGACGATCAAACCCTGCGCCAGACCAAATGCCACGCCATCGGCCACGCGCTTGAGCTCTTCAGCCACGTCCGTTGGTGTCTCGGCATCGGCATAACGACCGGTGTGCAACTCAATCGCCGGAGCCCCGACACGACGGGACGCTTCGATCTGCCGCTCGTCCGCATCGATGAACAGTGACACTTCGCAACCGATCTTCGCCAGGCGATCCACTGCTGCCTTGATCCGCGCTTCCTGCCCCGCTACGTCCAGACCGCCTTCGGTGGTCAGTTCCTGGCGGGTTTCCGGCACCAGGCAAATGTGCGCCGGGCGGATGCGCTCGGCGAACACCATCATTTCTTCGGTGACGCCCATTTCGAAGTTCATGCGGGTTTGCAGCACATCCTTGAGCACCAGCACGTCACGTTCCTGGATATGCCGACGGTCTTCGCGAAGGTGCACGGTGATGCCGTCAGCGCCCGCCTCTTCCGCGTCCAGTGCGGCCTTGACCGGATCGGGATAGCGAGTGCCCCGGGCCTGGCGCAGGGTGGCAACGTGGTCGATGTTCACGCCAAGAAGAATGCGATTGCTGGTGGTCACGGAAGCGCTCCTGAATTTAAAGATTCGGCGCACAGCATACACGGGGCAACAAGGTCTGTTGATCCTTGGTGGGAGCGAAGATCAAGACCCTACGGCTTTCGAAACAACTCTCGGGAAACCAGGGGACGACCGCCCAGGTGAACGGCCAATGCCTGGCGCATCAAACGCTTGGCGGCGGACAACGCGCCGGGAGCCGACCAGTCGGCGTCGGCCATGGCCAGCAACTCGGTGCCGTTGAACAGACCGGGTTGCAGCAGGTAGACCCGCTCCAGGCCGGCATCCACCTGTAGCCGATACAGACCGTCCGGCGCGACGGGTTCGCCGTGGATGTCGGTGTTCAGCGCGAAGCCGTAACCGAGATCGTCGAGCAATCGCCATTCGAAGGAACGCAGCAGAGGCTCCAGCGGGCGGCCTTCGGCCAGCGCAAGCAAAGTCGCGGCGTAGTGATCGAAGACAGCGGGATGGGGATCTTCTGATGGCAGCAGGCGAATCAGTAGCTCATTGAGGTAAAGCCCGCTGAACAGCGCCTCACCGATGAGCCATGTCGACGTACCGGCACTTTCCATGCGCCCGACATTCTTCAGTTCGCCCCGCCCCCGGAACTCGACTTCCAGCGGCACGAACGGCCGCGCCAACGTCCCGGCCTTGCCCCGCGCACTGCGCAACACCGCCCGCAGCCGACCTTGCGGCGTAAGGAAATCCACCAGTGCGCTGTTTTCGCGGTAGGCGCGGGAGTGGAGGACGTAGGCGGGTTGGCCGATGGGCTGGGACATGGAGCTCTCAATGACGGATCGCGATTTTACTAACACCCCAAAACCACTGTGGGAGCGACCCTGCTCGCGATGAGGGACTGACATTCAACAATATTGTTGACTGACAGACCGCTATCGCGAGCTGGCTCGCTCCCACAGTTTTATCACCTGGGCTCAGGTTTACAGGTCGCCGTAACCCAGCGAACGCAATGCGCGCTCATCGTCGGACCAGCCGCCTTTCACTTTGACCCAGAGGTTGAGCATGATCTTGGAGTCGAACAGCAGCTCCATGTCCTTGCGCGCCTCGGTGCCGATGCGCTTGATGCGCTCGCCCTTGTCGCCAATGATGATTTTCTTCTGGCCGTCACGTTCGACGAGGATCAACGCATGAATGTGCAGGGTTTTCCCCTGCTGCTTGAACTCTTCGATTTCCACGGTGATCTGGTATGGCAGCTCGGCGCCCAGCTGACGCATGATTTTCTCACGCACCAGCTCAGCGGCGAGGAAGCGGCTGCTGCGGTCGGTGATCTGGTCTTCCGGGAAGAAGTGATCGTTTTCCGGCAGGTGCTCGGCGATCACTCGCTCCAGCGTGTCGAGGTTATGCCCGTGCTGGGCCGAGATCGGCATGATCTGCGCGTTCGGAAGCTGTTCCTGCAGCCAGGTCAGGTGCGGCATCAGCTCGGCTTTGTCTTCGATGCGATCGGTCTTGTTCAGCGCCACGATCAGCGGGCCGGTCACGTACTGGACACGCTCAAGCACCATCTGGTCTTCGTCGGTCCACTTGGTGCGATCCACCACGAAGATCACCACGTCGACGTCTTTCAACGCCGCCGAAGCGGTCTTGTTCATGTAGCGGTTCAAGGCCTTTTCGCCGCCCTTGTGCATGCCCGGGGTGTCGACGTAGATCGCCTGGACGGCGCCTTCGGTCTTGATGCCCAGCATGTTGTGGCGGGTGGTCTGAGGCTTGCGCGAAGTGATCGCCAGCTTCTGGCCGAGGATGTGGTTCAGCAGCGTGGACTTGCCCACGTTGGGACGGCCGACGATGGCAACATAGCCACAGCGTGTTGCGGTTGAATCAGTCATTGCCATTCTCCACACCCAGGGCTATCAGTGCTGCGGCGGCCGCTACCTGTTCGGCAATACGACGACTCACACCCTGACCTCGGCTTTTTTCATTCAGTAAGGTGATTTCGCATTCGACGAAGAACGTCCGGCAATGCGGCTCACCCTGGATATCCACCACTTCGTAACGCGGCAGCTCACAACCACGGGACTGCAGGAATTCCTGCAGGCGGGTTTTTGGATCTTTGTTGGTGTCGACCAGTGTCAGGCCTTCGAACTCGCCGGCCAGCCAGGCCAGCACGCGTTCGCGCGCCACGTCCATGCCGGCGTCCAGGTAGATCGCACCGATCAGCGCTTCCAGGGCATCGGCCAGAATCGACTCGCGACGGAAACCGCCGCTTTTCAACTCGCCGGAACCCAGACGCAAGTAATCGCCCAGATCGAAACCGCGGGCCAGTACAGCCAGAGTCTCACCTTTCACCAGACGTGCGCGCAAACGCGACAACTGGCCTTCGCGGGCCAGCGGGAAGCGATCGAACAGCGCCTCGCCAGCGACGAAGTTGAGGATGGCATCACCGAGGAATTCCAGGCGTTCGTTGTTGCGCCCGGCAAAGCTGCGGTGAGTCAGGGCCAGGACCATCAGTTCCTGATCCTTGAAGGTGTAGCCGAGCTGACGCTCTAGACGGCTTAAGGAGACGCTCACGGTTTACCCACGCTGAGTTCGTGGCTGGATTCCACCGCCATCGCCGTGGTGCGGCGCAGGCTTGGGACAATTAACGCTGTGTTCAAAAATTACGTCCTGAATATCATTGTTTTCATGCGTCTGGCGCCGATTGTGGCAGTTCCAGAAATGCATTCGGCGCTGTGTTCAACAGCGCCGTGTGTGATTACTTGATCAGGCCAACCCGCGAGAAATTCGGCAGGTGACTGAGTTTGGGTTCCGGCCAGCTCATCCAGACTGCGAAGGCCTTGCCGACGATATTCTTGTCGGGAACCATGCCCAGCAGATCCTTGGGAATAGTCGGATCATCCCAGTAACGACTGTCGTTCGAGTTGTCGCGGTTGTCGCCCATCATGAAGTAGTGCCCGGCAGGCACGGTCCACGTATGGTCAGGCGATGCGCGATAACGGCTCATTTCCTTGCGGATCAAGTGCTCGGCGGCGCCGAGTTTTTCCTTGTAGAGCTCGGCGCTGCCCAGCGTGCCCGGCTCGGAGCCGACCAGTTGCTCGGCAATCGACTCGCCGTTGACGAACAGGCGCTTGTCGGCGGTGTAGCGAACCTGGTCACCCGGCAGGCCGACCACACGCTTGATGTAGTTGACGTTCGGATCACTCGGGTAACGGAACACCATCACATCGCCGCGCTGCGGATCACCGACATCGATGACTTTCTTGTCGATCACCGGCAGGCGGATCCCGTAGGAAAACTTGCTCACCAGAATGAAGTCGCCGACATCCAGCGTCGGTTTCATCGAGCCGGAAGGAATCTGGAACGGCTCCACCAGGAACGAACGCAGGACCAGCACGATGAACAACACCGGGAAGAACGACTTGCCGTATTCGACCAGTAGCGGCTCTTTGTTCAGCTTCTCGACCACCACCACATCCGGCTGGCTGACGCTGCCCTGATAGGAGGCGATGGCGGCACGCCGACGCGGCGCCAGGAAAACCAGATCAAGCAACGCCAACAGGCCGCAGACGAACACGGCGATGACCAGCAACAGCGGGAAATTTAGTGACATAGGACCTAACTATCCAACCTGAGCACTGCAAGGAAGGCTTCTTGTGGAATTTCCACGTTGCCGACTTGCTTCATGCGTTTCTTACCGGCCTTTTGCTTTTCCAGCAGCTTTTTCTTACGGCTGACGTCACCACCGTAGCATTTGGCCAATACGTTCTTTCTGAGTGCCTTGACGGTTGTCCGCGCCACAATCTGACCGCCAATGGCGGCCTGGATTGCCACGTCGAACATCTGCCGTGGAATCAGTTCTTTCATCTTCTCGGTCAACTGGCGACCTTTGTAGTTCGCATTGTCACGGTGCACGATCAGCGCCAGGGCGTCGACCTTGTCACCGTTGATCAACACATCCAGTTTCACCAGATTAGCCGATTGATAACGATCGAAATGGTAATCCAGCGAAGCATAGCCACGGCTGGTGGATTTCAGACGGTCGAAGAAGTCCAGGACCACTTCGTTCATCGGCAAATCGTAGGTCACCTGAACCTGAGTACCGAGGAACAGCATGTCGTGCTGCACGCCACGCTTCTCGATGCACAGGGTAATAACGTTGCCCAGGTGTTCTTGCGGCACAAGAATGTTGGCCCGCACGATCGGCTCGCGCATGTCTTCGATCGTGGACAGGTCCGGAAGCTTCGACGGGTTATCGACGTAGATCGTTTCACCGGTTTTCAGCAACAGCTCGAAAATTACCGTCGGCGCCGTGGTGATCAGGTCCAGGTCGTACTCGCGCTCCAGGCGCTCCTGGATGATTTCCATGTGCAGCATGCCGAGGAAACCGCAACGGAAGCCGAAGCCCAGGGCGTCGGAGCTTTCCGGGGTGTACTGCAGCGACGAGTCGTTGAGCGTGAGCTTTTGCAGGGCTTCACGGAAATCTTCGAAGTCGTCGGAGCTGACCGGGAACAGACCGGCGTACACCTGCGGTTGAATGCGTTTGAAACCTGGCAGCACGTCAACGTCGGGGGTGGAGCTCAAGGTCAGGGTGTCGCCCACTGGCGCACCGTGAATGTCCTTGATGCTCGCGATGATGAAGCCCACTTCACCGGCCTTCAGGTCGGCGGTAGGGGTGTGTTTCGGGTTGAATACACCGACGCTGTCCACCAGGTGGATCTTGCCGGTGGACTTGACCAGGATCTTGTCGCCTTTCTTCACACGACCGTGGCGCACACGCACCAGGGACACAACGCCCAGGTAGTTGTCGAACCAGGAGTCGATGATCAACGCTTGCAGCGGATCGTCGTAGTTGCCGGTAGGCGCCGGAATGGTGGTGACCAGGCGCTCCAGCACTTCATCGACGCCCAGACCGGTCTTGGCACTGCAAGTGACCGCGTCGGTGGCATCGATGCCGATGATTTTTTCGATTTCTTCCTTGACGCGGTCCGGATCGGCCTGTGGCAGGTCGATTTTGTTCAGGACCGGCATGACTTCCAGGCCCTGCTCGATCGCCGTGTAGCAGTTGGCAACCGACTGCGCTTCAACGCCCTGACCGGCATCGACCACCAGCAAGGCACCTTCACAGGCCGCCAGCGACCGGCTGACTTCGTAGGTGAAGTCAACGTGGCCCGGGGTGTCAATGAAGTTCAGCTGGTACTTGATGCCATCGCGAGCGGTGTAATAGAGGGTGACGCTGTGGGCCTTGATGGTGATCCCGCGTTCACGTTCCAGGTCCATGGAGTCCAGCACCTGGGCTTCCATTTCGCGCTCGGCAAGGCCGCCGCACATCTGGATGAAGCGATCGGCCAGCGTCGACTTGCCATGGTCAATGTGGGCGATGATGGAGAAATTGCGGATATGACTCAAATCACTCACGGATCAACACTCAAAAAGGCTGCAGGCATGGCCCGCCGAAAAATAGCCGGGAATTGTACCTGATCCACGGCGCAAGCGTCACGTTCGCAGGTCAGACGGCACCTACAAAAAACGCCCCGGTCTTGCGACAGGGGCGTTTTTGGTGGTTTTTGTAGGAGCCGGCTTGCTGGCGATATGGGCGTCGCGGTAGGTCTGGATGACCGCGGTGATGCGCTATCGCCGGCAAGCCGGCTCCTACATTTACATAGCGATCAACCGGCTCGGCGCAGGAGGTAGACACCCGCCAGGGCGCACACACCCGCCGGCACCAGCACCGCAAACAGCGGCGAGAACCCGAACACCAGGCTCGAAGGCCCCAGCAGGTCCTGGACGATGCGGAAGGTGAAGCCCACCAGCACGCCGGTGAATACCCGCTGACCGAGGGTAACCGAGCGCAGCGGACCGAAGATAAAGGAGATCGCCATCAGTACCAGGGCGGCAGTGACCAGCGGCTGCAACACCTTGACCCAAAATGCCAGCCAGTAACGGCCATTGTTCAACCCCTGATCCGCCAGGTAGTGGATGTAACTCCACAGGCCGGTGATCGACAGCGAATCCGGCGACATCACCACGGTGCTCAGCAATTGCGGGCTCAGCGCCACGTTCCAACGCTCGACCGGGGCCGTGACCACTTCGGTGCTTTTGTCATGGAACAGCGTGGTCGTGACATCGCTCAACTGCCAGTGATCCTGATCGAACTTCGCGCGCTTGGCGAAGCTCGAGGACAATATGTGCCGCTGATCGTCGAAGCGATAACGGGTCACGCCGTACAGCACGCCGTTGGGTTGTACCGAGTTGACGTGGATGAACTCCTCGCCCTGACGGTGCCACAGGCCATGCTTGGCGCTTTGCGCATCACCACTGCCTTGAGCCAGCGAGCGGTTGGCCTGCGCGGTGCTTTCGGTCGCCGGCGCGATGTACTCGCCAATCAACACGCCCACCACCATCAGGATCAGCATCGGCTTCATGACGGCCCAGACGATCCGGCCGATCGACACGCCCGCCGCGCGCATGATGGTCAGCTCGCTGTGGCTGGCCAGACTGCCGAGGCCGATCAGACAGCCGATCAGTGCTGCCATCGGCAACATGTCGTAAAGACGGCGCGGCGCGGTCAGCAGGACGTAACTCAGGACATCGACCAGGGTGTAGGTATCGCTGACTTCACCCATCTCGTCGATGAAAGCGAACAGCGTGGCCAGACCGAGAATAATCCCCAGTACCGCCAGGATCGCGATAAAGACGCTGCTACCGATGTAGCGATCGAGCTTAACCACGGGCCACCTCCAGCGCGCTGCGGCGACTCGCCCGCTTCAACTGCCAGGGTTCCCAATAGAGCAAGCCAAGGCCGATGGTCAGGAAGATTGCGTGAACCCACCACAAGCCCAGCGCGGGCGGGATCTTGCCCTTTTCGAGGGCGCCGCGAGCGGCAATCAGGATGCTCAGGTAAGCCATATAAAGAAGAATCGCCGGCAGCAGCTTGAGGAAACGGCCCTGGCGCGGATTGACCCGCGACAGCGGCACCGCCATCAGGGTCACAATGAAGACCAGCAAGGGCAAGGACAGGCGCCATTGCAACTCGGTGCGCGAACGCAGGTCATCACTGCCGAGCAACGAACTGGTGGGCATTGCATCACGGTCGGTGACTTCGTCGCTGACGTCCGGTTTAGGCAGCAACACGCCGTACTCTTCGTACTTGATCGCACGATAGTCGGCCTGCCCCGGATTACCGTCATAACGATAACCGTTGTCGAGAATCAGGTAGCGGTTGCCGTCGGGGCGGATTTCCTGACGGCCCTTCTCGGCCACCAGCACGGAAATCCCGCGATCTTTCTTGTCCGACGAGACGTTTTTTTGCGAAATGAACACGCCGCCGAGGTGGATGCGGTCATCCGACAGGGTTTCGGTGTAGGTCACCCGGGTGCCGTCACGCAAGGCCTGGAAGCGGCCCGGCTCGAGGGTATCGAACTCGGTCAGCGCGTCCTGTTTGTTCAGCAGCAACTGAAACTGATTGGCCCCTTGTGGCGCCAGGCTCAGGCTCAACCATGCCACCACCAGTGCCACCAGGGTGGCCGGAAACAGGGTCATGGTGAACAGGCGCTGCTGGCTCATGCCCGTGGCGGAGAGCACGGTCATTTCACTTTCAAGGTACAGGCGACCGTAGGCCAGCAGGATCCCGAGGAACAGGCCCAGCGGCAGGATCAGTTGCAGAAAGCCTGGCAGGCGAAAGCCCATGATCAGGAACAACGAGCCCGGATCCAGAAGGCCAGCCGCCGCCTGGGCGAGGTATTTGATGAAGCGTCCGCTCATGATGATGACCAGCAGCACGGCACTGACGGCGCTCAAGGTCAACAGGACTTCGCGGGATAGGTAACGGAAGACGATCAAACCAGACACTCCAGGGTTGTCAGGCTAAGGCGGCCAAACAAGCAAACGTATCAGGCAGCCCGCAAGACAGAGCCGCCGAAAAAAGTTGGCGCATTATCCTGTGATTGGACGCGCCTGTCACTGCGCAATGCGCCGCGACAGCACTGGCCTCAACGATAGCGCGCGATGCGGGATAACCCGCGGTGCTCTCTCGTTCTTCGCGAGCAGGCTCGCGCCCACAGATGCTCGCCGACCATTGTAGGAGCGAGCCTGCTCGCGATGGTCGTCAACGATAACGCGGGAAACCTGACACCCCGCGGCGGTCTCAGGTTTTTCGCGAGCATTCGAGCGTCGACCGGCTGCTCCTACAGTGATCACGTAAACACTGAAGATCGTACAACCGAGGGTTGTCAGGCGCTGGTAGCGAGGTTCAAACTGCGGCCTTTGTCGCAAGCCGTGACTTGCGTCTTTCACTCTATAAATAAGCAGGCTCGAACGTCTGTCGTCGAGCACTTGCGTGTTGACCCATCATTCAGGGACCCGGACATGGAACTGGTTGTAAAAAGCGTTAACCCAGAAACGTTGAAAACCTCCACCCTGGTAGTCGCCGTCGGCGAAGGCCGCAAGCTCGGCGCCGTTGCCAAACAACTCGACGAACTGAGCGGTGGCGCGATCAGCGCTGTGCTCAAGCGTGGCGACCTGGCCGGCAAAGTCGGTCAGAGCCTGTTGCTGCACAGCCTGCCGAACCTGAAAGCCGAGCGCGTGCTGCTGGTCGGCGTGGGCAAGGACGAAGAACTGGGTGACCGCCCGTTCCGTAAAATCATCGCCGGCATCCTCAACACCCTTAAAGGCCTGGGCGGTAGCGATGCCGTGCTGGCGCTGGACGAAGTGATCGTCAAGGGTCGCGACAGCTATGGCAAAACCCGTCTGCTGGCCGAAACCCTGGTGGACGGCGAATACACTTTTGATCAGTTCAAGAGCCAGAAAGCCGAGCCTCGCGCCCTGAAGAAAGTCACCCTGGTGACCATCAAGGCGGCCCAGGCTGAAGTCGAGCGCGCCGTGGCCCACGCCACCGCGATCGCCAACGGCATGGCGTTCACCCGCAACCTGGGCAACCTGCCGCCGAACATCTGCCACCCGACGTTCCTCGGCGAGCAAGCGAAAAACCTCGGTAAAGAATTCAAAAGCCTGAAAGTCGAAGTCCTTGATGAGAAGAAAATCAAGGAACTGGGCATGGGCTCGTTCTACGCCGTCGGCCAGGGCAGCGCCCAGCCGCCGCGCCTGATCGTCATGCAATACAACGGCGGCAAGAAATCCGAGAAGCCGTACGCCCTGGTCGGCAAAGGCATCACCTTCGACACCGGCGGCATCAGCCTGAAGCCGGGCGCCGGCATGGATGAAATGAAGTACGACATGGGCGGCGCCGCCAGTGTCTTCGGCACCCTGCGTGCCGTGCTCGAGTTGAAACTGCCGATCAATCTGGTGTGCATCCTCGCCTGCGCCGAGAACATGCCGAGCGGCAACGCTTCGCGTCCGGGCGACATCGTCACCACCATGAGCGGCCAGACTGTGGAAATCCTCAACACCGACGCCGAAGGCCGTCTGGTGCTGTGCGACGCCCTGACCTACTCCGAGCGCTTCAAGCCACAAGCCGTGATCGACATCGCAACCCTGACCGGCGCTTGCGTCGTTGCATTGGGTGCGCACACCTCCGGCCTGCTGGGCAACAACGACGAACTGATCGGCCAACTGCTGAGCGCCGGCCAATCGGCTGACGACCGCGCCTGGCAACTGCCGCTGTTCGACGAGTATCAAGAGCAGCTGGACAGCCCGTTCGCCGACATCGCCAACATTGGCGGGCCGAAAGCCGGCACCATCACCGCTGCCTGCTTCCTGTCGCGCTTCACCAAGAACCTGAACTGGGCGCACCTGGACATCGCCGGCACTGCCTGGACCAGCGGCGGCAAGGACAAGGGCGCCACTGGCCGTCCGGTTCCATTGCTGACCCAGTACCTGCTGGACCGCGCCAAAGCCTGAACATCGCCCCACTGACCACTGTAGGAGCGAGCTTGCTCGCGAAAAACTCAAGATCGACGCGATTAACCTGGTTTCCTGCGTCATCGTTGACGACCTTCGCGAGCAAGCTCGCTCCTACAGATTCCGCGGAAGTTGATTCCAGGAACCTGCAATGACCAAAGTCGACTTCTATATCCTGCCCAGCGCCGATCCTTCGGCACGGCTGGATTTCGCCTGCAAGCTCACCGATAAAGCCTGGCGCATGGGTCATCGCATCTACCTGCATTGCAGCGATGCCGCCCAGCGTGACGATCTCGATGCGCGCCTGTGGGCCTTCAAGGGCGAAAGCTTCGTGCCCCACGGCCCCGCCGAAAGCGAGCCGGACGGTTTGATTGTGCTGGGTCTTGGCGATGACTGCGGTCAACATCAGGATTTGCTGGTCAATCTCGACCTGAAAGTCCCGGCCTTTGCCAACAAATTCGCCCGGGTGGCGGAAGTGGTGGTGGAGGATCCGGCGATACGCACGGCTGCGCGGGAGAGTTTCCGTTTCTACCGCGAACAGGGCTATCCTCTGCAAGATCACCGTTTACAGCGACTCTGAGCATTCCGATGGACACTCCAAAACCGCTGCAAAAGTCCGCGCACCTGCTGGACGACCTTGAGTCGATCCGCCAATTGCTCGGCGATGACAACCTGCAACCACCGCTGCTGACCGACACGGTCGACGATGGAGAGCAGGAACAGATTCCGATGTTGTTCGACACGGTCAGCGCCAGTCAGCCCACCGTCGCACCGACGCCAGTCGCCGCTGCCGCACAACCGGCACCCGCGGCCAAAGGTCCAGACGACCTGCTGCACCTGGACAGCGAACTGCGCGCCGCCGCGCAACTGATCATGCAAGACGTGATCGACGACTTCGCCCCGCACATCGAAACCGAAATCAAACGCCGCCTCAGCGCGCGCCTTGAGCGGTTGCTAAGCCAGTACAACGACTGAACCCAACACAACCCCCCAGTAGGAGCGAGGCTTGCCCGCGAAGGCGATATGTCAGATACATCAATACTGACTGACACACCGCCTTCGCGGGCAAGCCTCGCTCCTACAGGGGGGGGGTATGTGCGTTTTTTGATACTGCGCCCTGTCCGCCCCCGCTCGCCCTGCGCCCCATGCCCCGCTATACTCGTCGGCTTTTCCTGAATTAATGCCAATAGGGTCCCGCCGCGCATGGATAAGACCTACCAGCCGCACGCCATTGAAACTTCCTGGTACAACACCTGGGAGTCTGAGAATTACTTCGCCCCGCAAGGCGCGGGCGAGTCCTACACCATCATGATCCCGCCGCCGAACGTCACCGGCAGCCTGCATATGGGTCACGGCTTCAACAACGCGATCATGGACGCCCTGATCCGTTTCCGCCGCATGCAGGGTCGCAACACCCTGTGGCAGCCGGGCACCGACCACGCTGGTATCGCCACGCAAATGCTGGTGGAACGCCAACTCGAAGCCCAAGGCCAGAATCGCCACGACCTGGGCCGTGAAAAATTCCTCGAGAAAGTCTGGGAATGGAAGGATCAGTCCGGCGGCAACATCAGCCGTCAGATCCGCCGTCTCGGCTCGTCCGTGGACTGGGGCCGCGAGCGCTTCACCATGGACGACGGGCTCTCGGAAGCGGTGAAAGAAGCGTTCGTGCGCCTGCACGAAGACGGCCTGATCTATCGCGGCAAGCGTCTGGTCAACTGGGACACCAAGTTGCACACGGCGATTTCCGACCTCGAAGTGGAAAACCACGACGAGAAAGGTTTCCTGTGGAACCTGAAATACCCGCTGGCCGACGGCGCCAAGACCGCTGAAGGCAATGATTACCTGATCGTCGCGACCACTCGCCCGGAAACCATGCTCGGCGACGCCGCCGTCGCGGTTAACCCGAACGATGAACGCTACAAAGCCCTGATCGGCAAATTTGTCGAGCTGCCGCTGGTCGGCCGCCGCATCCCGATCATCGCCGACGATTACTGCGACCCTGAATTCGGCACCGGTTGCGTGAAAATCACCCCGGCCCACGATTTCAACGACTACGAAGTCGGCAAGCGCCACAACCTGCCGCTGCTGAACATCTTCGACAAGAACGCTGCCGTACTGCCGGCCTGCCAGGTGTTCAACCTCGACGGCACGCTGAACGAAAGCATCGACGGCAAGATCCCGGCTGAATACGTCGGCCTCGACCGCTTCGAAGCGCGCAAACAAATCGTTGCTGCGTTTGACTCTGCCGACCTGCTGGTCAGCGTCAACGATCACGCACTGAAAGTGCCGAAAGGCGACCGCTCCGGCACCATCATTGAGCCGTGGCTGACCGACCAGTGGTACGTATCCACCAAGCCTTTGGCTGAACCGGCGATTGCCGCTGTTGAAGACGGCCGTATCCAGTTCGTGCCTAAACAGTACGAAAACATGTACTTCTCGTGGATGCGCGACATCCAGGATTGGTGCATCAGCCGTCAACTGTGGTGGGGCCACCGGATTCCGGCCTGGTACGACGAGTCGGGCAAAGTCTACGTCGGTCGCGACGAAGCCGAAGTGCGTGCCAAGCACAACCTCGGTCCGGACGTTGCGCTGCAACAGGACAACGACGTTCTCGACACCTGGTTCAGTTCGGGCCTGTGGACATTCTCGACGCTCGGCTGGCCTGAGCAGACCGAATTCCTGAAGAAATTCCACTCCACCGACGTGTTGGTGACCGGTTTCGACATCATTTTCTTCTGGGTTGCCCGGATGATCATGCTCACCATGCACCTGGTGAAAAACGAAGACGGCACGCCGCAGGTTCCGTTCAAGACCGTTTACGTTCACGGTCTGGTGCGAGACGGCCAGGGCCAGAAAATGTCCAAGTCCAAGGGCAACGTCCTGGACCCGCTGGACATCATCGACGGTATCGAGCTGGAAGACCTGGTGCAGAAACGCACCTCCGGCATGATGCAGCCGAAACTGGCGAAGAAGATCGAGAAGCAGACTCGCGACGAATTCGCCGACGGCATCGCCAGCTACGGCACCGACGCCCTGCGCTTCACCTTCTGCTCGCTGGCGTCCACCGGTCGCGACATCAAGTTCGACATGGGCCGCGTCGAAGGCTATCGCAACTTCTGCAACAAGATCTGGAACGCCGCGCGCTACGTGCTGGACAAGGGCGAAGACTGCGGCCAGAACGGCGAAGCCTACGAACTGTCGCTGGCGGATCGCTGGATCATCTCGCAGCTGCAACGCACCGAAGCCGAAGTGACCCGTCAACTCGACCAGTTCCGCTTCGACCTGGCGGCACAAGCCTTGTACGAGTTCATCTGGAACCAGTATTGCGACTGGTACCTGGAACTGTCCAAGCCTGTGCTGTGGGACGAAAACGCACCGGTCGAGCGTCAGCGCGGCACCCGTCGCACGCTGGTGCGCGTACTGGAAGTCGCGTTGCGCCTGGCGCACCCGTTCATGCCGTTCATCACCGAAGAAATCTGGCAGCGCATCGCGCCGCTGGCCGGTATCGAAGGCAAGACGATCATGCTGCAACCTTGGCCAGTGGCCAATGAAGAGCGCATCGATCCGGCGGCCGAGAACGACATCGAGTGGCTCAAGGAACTGATGCTCGGCACGCGCAACATCCGTGGCGAGATGAACATCGGCCCGGGCAAGCCGCTGAACATTTTCCTGAAAAACGTCAGCGCCGAAGACCAGCGTCGTCTCACCGAGAACGAAGCCCTGTTGAAAAAA
The DNA here is from genome assembly GCF_000282415.1 of Pseudomonas sp. GM60. NCBI lineage: Bacteria > Pseudomonadati > Pseudomonadota > Gammaproteobacteria > Pseudomonadales > Pseudomonadaceae > Pseudomonas > Pseudomonas sp. GM60. The sequence goes on along the minus strand of NZ_AKJI01000031.1, from coordinate 37,183 downwards.
CTGGCGCGTCTCGAATCGATCACCGTGTTGGCTGCCGGCGAAGAAGCACCGCTGTCCGCCACCGCGCTGGTGGGTGAGATGGAAGTGTTGGTGCCAATGGCCGGCCTGATCGACAAGGACGCCGAACTGGCGCGTCTGGACAAGGAAATCCTGCGTCTGCAGGGCGAAGTCCAGCGCGTGGGCGGCAAGCTGTCCAACGCCGGTTTCGTCGACAAGGCTCCGGCCGAAGTCATCGAGAAGGAACGCGCCAAACTGGCTGAAGCCGAACAGGCTTTGGGCAAGCTGGCCGAGCAGCATGCGCGGATTGCCAGCCTGTAACGGCAGATCGCAATGAAAAAGGGAGGCCCAAGTGGCCTCCCTTTTTTTGTCAGCCACATTCTCCCAAACACCAAAAATCCCCCTGTAGGAGCGAGCCTGCTCGCGATGGTGTGTCAGTCGACATAACTGTGGCTGACACACCATCGCGAGCAGGCTCGCTCCTACAAGGGATTGGCGGGGTTTTTTGCAATTGGGTTCACAAGGCCGGGATGTGGGACAATACCCGCCACTTTCAGCCATACCCGAATCGACAACGCCCATGACCGCCCCCCGCACACCCCGCCCTGCGCGCAAGAAGCCTGACCCCGCCACCCCGGCCAAAGCCGTGGAACCGCGCGAAAAGGCCAGCCTGCACCCGCGCAACCGCCATCAGGGTCGTTACGACTTCCCGGCGCTGATCAAAACCACGCCGGAACTGGCGAAGTTCGTGATCATCAACCCGTACGGCAAGGAAAGCATCGACTTCGCCAGCCCGGACGCGGTGCGGGTGTTCAACCGGGCGCTGCTGAAATCGTTCTATGGCATCGCCCATTGGGACATTCCGGCCGATTACCTCTGCCCGCCGGTGCCGGGCCGTGCTGATTACGTGCACTTCCTGGCCGACCTGCTGGCCAGCGTCAATGACGGCGAAATCCCGCGAGGCGCGCCGGTCAAGGTGCTCGACATCGGCATGGGCGCCAACTGCGTCTACCCGCTGATCGGCTACAGCGACTACCGCTGGCACTTCCTCGGTTCGGAAATCGACCCGACGGCCGTGGCCGCCGCCAAAGCCATCGTCCAGTCCAATGGTCTGAACAAGGCCATCCAGTTGCGCCAGCAGGCTAATCCCAAGCACATTCTGCTGGGCTTGCTCGAACCCGGCGAACGCTTCGACCTGACCATGTGCAACCCGCCGTTCCACGCTTCGATGGACGAAGCGACCAAAGGCAGTGAGCGCAAATGGCGCGCCTTGGGCCGCGCCGACCCGAAACGCAAACTGCCGGTGCTGAACTTCGGCGGTCAGTCGGCCGAATTGTGGTGCGAAGGTGGCGAAGCCCGTTTTGTGACACAGCTGATTGCCGAGAGCGCGCACTTTCAGCACAAAGTGCTGTGGTTCAGCACCCTGGTCTCGAAAGCCTCGAACCTGCCAGCGATTGAGACGGCGCTGAAAAAGGCCGGGGTTCTGGAAAGCCAGGTCGTGGAAATGTCCCAGGGCCAGAAGCAAAGCCGCTTCGTTGCGTGGACCTTCCAGACCAAATCCGAGCAGCAGGTCTGGCGGCGCGAGCGTTGGGTTAAAAAAAGCTGAGTACCTGACCGCCATAGATCAACTGTAGGAGTGAGCCTGCTCGCGATTGCGGTATGTCAGTCACAAAAAAATTGACTGATACACCGCAATCGCGAGCAGGCTCACTCCTACAATGGGTTTTGCGGTGTTTGCGAGCCCAGCACCAAATCGCAGGCACAAAAAAACCGTGCCCGGATCACTCCGGAGCACGGTTTTTTTTACTGCGTCTTACTTGTTAACAGCGTCGGTCAGGCCTTTGGCCACAACCAGCTTGATAACTTTCTTGGCAGCGATTTCGATGGCAGCGCCAGTCGAAGGGTTACGGCCGGTACGGGCAGGACGCTCAGTCACTTTCAGCTTGCCGATACCTGGCAGAGTGATTTCGCCGCCGTTTTCCAGCTGATCGGCAACGATTTGGCCCAGTTGGTCCAGAGCGTTACGCGCGGTGGTTTTTGGCGCGTCGATAGCTTCAGCGATGTCGGCGATCAGTTGGTCTTTAGTAAGAGCCATGTAGTGTTCCTTCCCTATCAAATTCATATGGATTGCAGAGTGCAGTGTCAGCCATCGAGCCCGATCTTCTGGATCTGGCACCCTCGGCCAATAACCACGGGATCGGGGTTATAGATACCGAAATCAGGGTTTGGTTCGACCTGACAAATGCTGAATGCACGCTTAACGCAGTGACTTCGCGTAAGACCGGGCAAAACTAGCACAGAGACGGGGAAATATCCGCTTCTTGCTACCCATTTGGTCAGCTTTATTGCTCTAAAACAGGAAAAAACTGCATAAGGGCCGTCGGTCGGCTACGAATTGCCCTTCGCACCGCGCCAAAACCAGTGGTTGCGGTACACTTGGCACTTTTTCGGGAGCCTGCCCTGCTCTCTCCAACAAGCCGTATCAAACAGCCGAGAAGCCCATGCCGATCCGTCATTGCATCGTCCACCTGATCGACAAAAAACCCGACGGCACGCCCGCAGTTCTCCACGCTCGCGACTCTGAACTGGCCGAGTCGAGCGCCATCGAGAACATGCTTGCCGACCTCAACGAGAGCTACAACGCCAAACAAGGCAAGGCCTGGGGTTTCTTCCATGCCGAATCCGGGGCGCACCCGTTCAGCGGCTGGCTGAAGGAATACCTCGACGGCGGCAAGGACTTCACGGCGTTCAGCCGCGTGGCGGTGGAACACCTGCAGAAGCTGATGGAAGAGTCGAACCTCTCGGTGGGCGGCCACGTGCTGTTTGCGCATTACCAGCAGGGCATGACCGATTACCTGGCGATCGCGCTGTTGCACCACAGTGAAGGCGTTGCCGTGACCGATCAGCTGGACGTGACCCCGTCCCGCCACCTCGATCTGGGCCAGTTGCACCTGGCGGCGCGAATCAACGTCTCCGAGTGGCAGAACAACAAACAGTCCAAGCAGTACATTTCGTTCATCAAAGGCAAGAACGGCAAAAAGGTTTCGGAGTATTTCCGCGACTTCATCGGCTGCCAGGAAGGCGTCGACGGCCCGGGCGAAACACGCACGCTGCTCAAGGCGTTCAGCGACTTCGTGGAAAGCGAAGATTTGCCGGAAGAGTCCGCCCGCGAAAAAACCAAGACCCTGGTGGATTACGCCAGCAGCCAGGCAAAAATGGGCGAACCCATGGGCCTGGAAGAACTCTCGGAACTGATCGACGAAGAGCGTCCGAAAGCTTTCTACGATCACATTCGCAACAAGGACTACGGGCTTTCGCCAGAGATCCCGGCGGATAAACGCACCCTGAACCAATTCCGCCGCTTCACCGGTCGCGCCGAGGGTCTGTCTATCAGCTTCGAAGCGCACCTGCTGGGCTCGAAGATCGAGTACGACGAAGAAGCCGGCACGCTGATCATCAAAGGCCTGCCGACTCAGCTGACTGACCAGCTCAAGCGACGCAACTGATGCTTGGCAGCGTGCTGAAGAAATTCCTGCTGATCCTGCTGGTGGTCGTGGTTTATCAGAACTGGGGCAAGATCGAGCGAGTGTTCAACCCCTCGCAGATGGTGTCGGAACAGACTCAGGCCAAGGCTAACGTCGTGCTCTACGCCACTGAGTGGTGCGGTTACTGCAAACTGACCCGGCGCTTTCTTGATCAGAAAGGCATTCCGTACAAGGAATTCGACATCGAGAAAGACGCCGTGGCGCGCAAGGCTTATGAAGCGTTGGGTGGCGGCGGGATTCCGATCATCGACGTCAACGGAACGCTGATTCGCGGGTATGACCCGGATACCATCCTCGCAGCCCTGAAGTAACTCCTGAACACGACACAATCCCTTGTAGGAGCCGGCTTGCTGGCGATAGCGGTGGGTCAGTCGATGAATATGTTGACTGATACACCGCTATCGCCAGCAAGCCGGCTCCTACAGGTCGGTGTACGTCGTTAGCTGTTAGTGCGCTCGATACGAAACCCAAACCGCGGAAAGTGCACATTCACCAATCCGCCACGCTCATCCTCACGACGCACGATCAATTCCTCACGCCCGGCAAACAGCAACTCCCCGGCCACCGGATCAACACCGTAGTCGGTCGCCGTGATAGCCACCTGCTGACCCGCCTCAAACCCGTTTGGCTCTTCGAACTGCTCATCCGGCAACGCGGCAGGCGTAGCATTACGCGCCACCGCCAGCGCCTCCTCGGATGTCATCTCGCTGAACGCACCATGCCCGAAACCCAAGACCCGTGCATGCCACGCGGCAACCGCCGGGTACGCATCAACCAGCGGCGCAGTCACCGGTGTCGCTTTCAGGAACCACAGCGAATGAGCCAGGGCGAAGTCGGCAATCGACGGTTCACCAAACAGAAAGTCGCCCTGCTCGCGCTGCAGCTGTTGCTCCAGGCGTGACATGATCGTCGGCCATTGATGCCGCGCCTGTTCGGCCGACAACTTTGTCGCACTGCCACCGCTGAAAAAACTGGCGCGATCGGCGAGGAACGCCTTGATTGCTTCCGGCGGCAAATGGCCAAAACGCACCGCGACCGACGCAGGCTGAAACACCAGGCTTACGGCATGCTGGAACACCACCGAATCCGCCCAGGCAGCGAACGTCGCGGCGATCATTTCCTGGCCTTCCGGGAAGAACGCAGGCAAGGCTTTTTCCTGCTCCAGTCGACGGGCGATCAGCGACGTGTCGCAATAAATATCCGCACCAATCTGCAACACCGGCGTCTTGCGATAGCCACCGGTCAAAGCCGTCAGATCGGGTTTTGGCATCACCGGCGAGATCTTCACCGAGCGCCAGGACAGACCCTTGAAGCCCAGCAGCAGGCGGGCCTTTTCGGCGAAGGGGGACGTCGGGTAATGATGAAGAATCAACTCGGACATGCTCGGTTCCGCCGCACGGATCAGGAATCTGCAGCTTAGCGCGCAATCCACGAGCAGCCTACAGATCTGCCTGATGGGAACTGATCAATCAGATTGATAAGCCCGCAGCAAAGGTCGCCACCAGACATTCCTTGGCGCTTTTCTTGAGTTTTTTGATCAGCCGTTCCTGGCGCAGCGCTTCGCTTTTGTCGCGGCAGACTTCGGTGTAGACCAAGGCCACCGCCGGGCTGGAAAGGAAGAACCGCGCGCCTTTGCCGCTCTGGTGAGTGGCGAAGCGGCGGACGGGATCGTCGCTGATCCCGCAGTAGAGCGAACCGTTGGCCGCACGAACGAGGTAGACGAACCAGGGTTTGCTGGCGGGCAGCGTCGGTTCGGCGGCAATGGCGGCGGGTTCGCTCGGCGTGTTCACGTGACGGTCAGGGCTTGAAAGAAAACAAGCCGCGATCTTATCAGCGACTGGCCTGAAAAGCCTTCAGCCCCTTCAAGGCCTGAGCGCGAACGGCGTTTCTCACCAGCGGCGTCCAGCCCAGCAGCAACCCCTTGAACCCCAGCGCCTGACGCGACCAGGTCCACAGATCAAAACGGTCGTGATGCTCGCAGATCTTGCCGTCGCGAAACACAAAACGCGCCTGAATGTCGTTGACCACGGTATTGCCGGTCTGGCTAAACAGGTACGTCGCCACCCAATGCGCGCCGCCGCTGCGATCATCGCTGCGCACGTTGTCGAAAGTCAGGGAAAAATCCTTGGCACGGGTGGTGAGCATGCGCCACATGTCGCCCGCGTCGCGCCCGCGCAATTCGCCAAATGCCGGATCACTGAACACCACGTCGTCGGTGTAGCAGGCGCTCATGGCCTCGGCATCCAGGCGCTGGAAGGCCTCATAGAATCGGGTGATCAAGGCGTTGTGGGCATCACTCATGGGCAAGCTCCCTGGTTTGAAAATGGGTTTCGTAGAATTGCCTGCACGATAGTCAACTAATGAACGGAACACTACCGGCATTCGTGGCGGGAATACCCCCAGGTGTGCCGAAGCCTAATGCACCATGCCACTCTCACGGGCATACGCAAACAGGTCCACATCCGTGGAAATGCCCAGTCGCTGCATGGCCATGTTTTTCTGTTTGCTGATGGTCGAAACGCTGCGTTTGAAGTAGCCGGCGATTTCACTGACGGTCATTCCGCTGGCGAGCATTCTCACAACCTCGTGCTCTTTTGCCGACAGTGCAGCGCAACTCGACCGGGCCCTGGCGTCGGCCTGAAGCAGCGCTGTGCGCAACGACTCGCTGATGTACCGGCGCCCTTCAGACACGGATTTTATCGCCATCGGCAACTCCTTCGCCGACGCGCCTTTGGCGATGATTGCCACCACGCCTTGTGCGAACGCCGCCCTCAGGGTGGTGACGTTGGCAAACATCGTGACCAGAATGATCGGCATCGTCGGGTAGCCACGTCGCACCCGGTTCAGCATCTTCAGCCCGTCGGCCTGCATGTTGCCCGGCATGCAAAAGTCGGTGATCAACAGATCACAAGGCGTCGTGTACAGCAGGCTCAACAGGCTGTCAGGACCATCGGCCTCCCCCACCACCACACATGTCCGGTTCAGATCGACGAGCATCCGCAAGCCGATACGAACGACCGGATGGTCGTCAGCAATGATTACGCGCATTGTCGGATTTATCCTGTTTGGTGGCTGGAATGCGCGAAAAATAGCGCCGTACTGTTCCCACCACAACGCCCGTTCCCGACCGTAAAACCACTTCGCCCAATGTAATCGGGGGGGTGTTCTTTCTCCTATAAAACAAAAAGAACCGCCCTACGTTTGCAAGCTACATCGGCCACACAGAAGGACTACAGACAACGTGATGCAGGAGGGCGATTTGTAGCCCGCAACACGCTTTCATACACCGGGCTGTTCGTTTTCGTATTAGTTGCATTCCGCCTGGCTACTTCGATCGTTAGATTGCGCCCTGTCCATAACAGGGCAACTCCCAACAATCTTTCATCAAGGAAGAGCCAACACATGAACAAGCGTTTATCCCTTCTGACTGCTGCTTTGCTGCTGACCGGCGCCTCGTCGGCGTTCGCGGCGTCCAGTACTGACCTGACCGTAACGGGCAGAATCACTCCGACGGCCTGCACACCGAGCCTGGCCAATGGCGGTGTCGTGGATTTCGGAAAAACGTCAGCCACGGATCTCCACCAAACCAATTGGACCTTTCTAGGCCGCCCCTCGTTGAAACTGAACGTCGATTGCGATGCCGCGCAAACGTATGCGTTGCACCTGAAAGACAATCGCGAGAACACCGCGTTTCGTTCGCACTTGTATGGCCTCGGCCTGATCAACACCAACCAGAAGCTCGGTGGGTTCGACCTTGGATTTAGCAGTGCGGTTTCGGAAAACGGCTCAATAGACGTGCTCATTTCCGCGGATCAGGGCACTACGTGGTCCCCATCTGTCGTCGCAGGACACGTTCCCGGAACATGGGCTGCATTTGGCGATCGCTCTACGGGGACCTTGTTACCGACCCCAATCAAGAATCTGACTGTGGATATGGAAGTGGGCGCAATCATCGCCCGGGCAGACAGCTTGACCCTCACCGACGAAGTGCGGCTCGACGGCGCTGCGACGCTCGAAGTCATTTACTTATAAACCACGCTCATCAACAGGCAACGCCCGGCCCTCGGCGTTGCCCGCTCACTCAAAGGACGACCCATCATGGAAAGATGCTCCCTCGCTCTATTGACGCCTCTGTTGATCGCCTGCGCCCCCATGGCCTTCGCCGCCAGCAGCGCCGACCTGAGCGTCACCGGCCTGATCACCCCCAGCGCCTGCACACCCAGCCTGTCCGGTGGCGGCATCGTCGACCACGGCAAATTGACAGTAAAAGACCTGAAACCGGACCAGCCCACAGCCCTGGAAAACGGCACGCTGTACCTGGAGGTGAACTGCGATGGCGCCACGCCATTTACCCTGACGACAATCGACAACCGCGAAGGCTCTTCCGCCATTCACCCCAATAGTCACGGGCTGGGCGTCATCAACGATGACCAGAACCTGGGCAGTGTCGCGTTCGGCCTGTTCGATGCGGTGGCCGATGGGGCGGCGGTGAGAACCATCATCTCCCTCAACGACGGTGCCACCTGGCGAGTGTCTTCCTACCTGGGGCACGCCGGCCAGACCGCGTTCGCGGCGTTGACCGACTTGAGCACACCGATCGCCATCAAGGATCTGCGTGCGCGGCTCACGACGTTTACCACCATCGTTCGCGCGAACGACCTGACGCTGACCGACGAAATCCCTATCGACGGGCATGTCACCGTGCAACTGAACTATTGATAGGCCGGTGTTCCCGGCTCCATTTTTTCGAATATTCAACGAGACACGTCATGACGATGCTTTTCAGAGTCACCCGTCATCTGTTCCATTCCAGCCTCGGCGCATTTGCCCTGCTGCTGAGCGCACAGGCTCAGGCCGACGGCATGGTGCCGAACACTTCCGTGGTCATCGTCAACGAGGCCGACGGCGAAGCGTCCGTGTCCGTGACCAACACCGATGCCAACCTGGCGTTGATGCACGTCACCCTCGAGGACATTGCCGAGGACAGCGAATCGCTGGTGTTCGTGACGCCGCCGCTGGCGCGCGTCGAAGCGGGCAAAACCCAATTGGTGCGCTTCATTCTGCAAACGGAAAAGCCCCTGCTCACCCAGCGTTTGAAAAGGGTGATCTTTGAAGGCATCCCCCAGGGCAAAGCCCCCGCCGAAGCCGGGCAGGCACGGGTCGGCGTGACGGTGCGCCAGAATCTGCCGGTGATCCTGCACCCCAAAGGCCTGGCGCCCAATCGCACGCCGTGGACCGACCTGCAATGGTCGCTGAAGGACGATCAACTGACCGTGCGCAACGACACGCCTTATGTGGTCCGCCTGGGCCAGGAAGTGCAATTGTTGCCGGCGGCGGGCAACGCGATGTTGCCGAAAACCTACGTGCTGCCCGGTGAGCACATCAGCATCAAGGTGCCCGAAGGCAGCGCCACGCAGGTGCGGTTTCAACCGGCAACGGTCTACGGTTTTGCGGTGCCGCATTACGAGGCGCCCATCCAGTCCTGAACCGCCCTGACGGCGTCATCAAAGAACGATGAGCGCCCATGTTTCAAGGCGACGGTCGTCTGGCCGTTGCCACAGGCGTGCCTGTAACCGCATGCCGCAATAACCCAAGTGAACCCGATGAACACAGTATCGATTTACCGTGATGGCGAAGCCGTGCCCGTTATTCGGGGCGCCGCTCGCCCTCATCCATGGCGGCGGCGAACCACAGTGGCGTTGCTGCTGAGCAACGCGCTGATGGTGCTCGACGCCCACGGTGAGGCGTCGTTCGACAAGGACACGTTGCTGCAGCGCGGCATCGATCCGGCGCTGGCGACGTTGCTGATGCAGGCGCCGCAGTTCACGGCCGGCCGGCACCCAGTCACGCTGACGGTCAACGGTCAGCGCCATGGCCGGGTCGACGTCACGTTCAATCGCGATGGGGCATTGTGCTTCGATCGCGCACTGCTCGATGCGGCGAACCTTACGGTGCCCGCGCTTACGCTGGACGAGGGTCAGTGCCACGATTTTCTTGGCTCCGCGCCGCAGGCCGTCATCGAACCGGACCCCGCGAACCTTGCCCTGTCGTTGATCGTGCCCACCGACGCGATACGCCCCACGGCCCGGGATTTTTCCGGTTATCAAACCGGCGGTATTGCCGGTTTGATCAACTACGACGTCACCGGTATGCACAGCCGTTCAGGGGACAGTTCGAGCCGCTACGCCTCGGCCAACACCGAACTCGGTTTCAATGCTGGTGACTGGATCGTGCGCAGCCGTCAGGTACAGACCTGGCAGGACGACATCTCCCACACCACGCACATTGCAGCCTATGCCCAGCGCACTTTCGCCAGCCAGGAAGCGGTGCTGCAGGCGGGTCAGATCAACCTCTACAACCCTGTGCTCGCCGGTGCGCAGATCACCGGCGTGCAAGTGCTGAACGAGCAAGCGCTGCAGGTCGAAGGGCAAAGCGCGGTCATTGAAGGGATCGCCAACAGTCAGGCGCAGATCGAGGTTCGCCAGAACGGTTCGCTGATCCATTCCACGGTGGTGCCCGCCGGCCCGTTCGCGCTCACCAACGTACGACGGCTCAACACGCGTTCCGACGTGGAAGTCACGATCAAGGAGACCGATGGCAGCGAGCGCAGTTTTACCGTGCAGGCCGCGATGCTGGGGGTCAGTTTGCCAGCGCCCGGTTACTCGCTGGGGGCCGGTCAGGTGCGCAGTGTCGGTGATGCGCAAGCGGGCGATCCCTGGGTGATCAGCGGCGGCTGGAGCGGCGCGCTCACCCCGCAAGTGTTGCTCAGCGCCGGCCTGACCGGCGCCGCCGACTATCGCGCGGCAGGCGCCAGCGTCGGCCTGCTGCCCTCGCCCGCCACCCAGGTGCAAGCCACGCTGACCGGCGCGCACGCCAGCGGCAAGCAAGCCAGCCAGGGACTTCAGGCTGACCTGAGCGTCTCGCACCGGTTGAACGAGCAGTGGGCGCTCAATGCCGGCAGCTCTTACCGAACCCTCGGCTACCGGGAACTGGAAGAAGCGGTGTTCGACAACACGTCCGACAACAGCAACTCCCGTTACCGCGATCAGCAGAGCGCAGCCCTGTCGTGGTCGCACCCATGGCTCGGCGCCTTCAGCAGCGGCTTCAGCCGCTCCAGTTCGTTCGACGGCCAAAGCAGCAGCCGCGCCCTCGCCTCCTGGGGCACCAGCATCGCTGGCGTGTCGGTCTCGGCGACTGCCGAATGGCAGGTCAGCGGCGCCAGCCGTAACGATGACAGCGTCTACCTGAACCTCAGCATTCCGCTGGGCGAGAACCGCCGGGCGCGCACTTGGGTGCGCAGTTCCGCCAGCGAATACCGCAGCGGCGTCGGCTTGAGTGAACGGGTCAACGATCAACTGGGTTACCGGGTCGGCGTCGAACACGACACCCGCGACAAACAGGTGCAATCCACGGCCGGCGTTTCACTGCTGCCGCGCTACGCCCAACTCGATCTCAACTACACCCGCGCCGACGATGAACGCTCCAGCTATCAGGCCAGCGCCCGTGGCGGCGCGGTGTTGCACGGCGGTGGTTTGACGCTGTCGCCGTACCCGGTGAGCGACACCTTTGCGCTGCTGTCCGTGGGCGACATGGGTTCGATCAAAGTGTCGACGCCCAGTGGTCCGGTGTGGACCGACTGGCAAGGTCAGGCGGTGATCCCGCAAGTGGCGGCGTACGGCCGCAGCCCGGTGGAAGTCGACACCAAAACCCTGCCGCGCAACGCCGACATTCACAACGGGCTGGCGGTGATTTCGGCCGGTCGCGGCGCCGTCGACAACGTTGAATTCGGCATCACGATGACCCGTCGAGCCTTGCTCAAGGCCACCACCGCCAATGGCACGCCCCTGCCACGCGGGGCCGCCGTGAACACCGAGGACGGTGAATTCGTGACCCTGGTGCAGGACGGCGGCCTGGTGTTTTTGCCCAACGTCCTCGACCGCCGCGCGCTGTGGATCAGCGTGCCGGGGCTGGAGCGTTGCGAACTGCGCTTCGAACTGCCCGCCGACGCGGACACCAACGCGTACTACGAAACCGCCCCCGCCAAGTGCCGAGCCCTCTGAGGATGACTTCATGAACCTGTCACGCTATTTGCTGCTGACCCTCGCGCCCCTGGCACTGAGCGGACACACGCCACTGGCCTCGGCGTCCACCGATGACTGTCAGTTCAGCCTGAGCCAGCCGGTGCTCGATTACGGGCTGATGAACCGGGCGATACGCCCCGATGCGGCAGCGGAACGACACCTCGGCGAGCGCCCGCTCAGCCTGACCGTGAGCTGTGCACAGCCCATCGACATGAGCCTGTTCTACCGGGCGATGGCCGCGACCGCCGAACGCTTTCACTTTGCCGAACGCGGCAGCTATCAGGTACGCATTCGCGACGCCGTGCTCGACGGCCAGTCGGTGGAGATCGGGTTGATTGCCGGGGCCGGTCAGCCACCGACCGAAACAGCATCGAACCTGATCTGGCGACCGGAACACGGGGTCGTGCCGATGCAGGCCGGCGTGCCGATGCAGGGGCGCATTTTCTCGGCGCAACTTGAGTTGACTGCCTGGGTTCAAGAACAAGGCATGCAGGTGCGTGACGCGGTGACCTGGGAAGCCTTCGGGGTATTCGACGCCATCGGCGCCGGACGCACCCGCGAGGCGACCTTGCGCGCCCGCTTCGCCCCGGCGGCCTGCGAGCCAGTGCTGTCCAACGGCGGCGTGGTCGACTTCGGCACCCTGTCGAAAAAAGACCTCAACGCGGACAAGGACACGCGCCTGCCGCCCAGGTCGTTGACGCTGATGGTCGGCTGCGACGCGCCGGCCTCCTTCGCACTGATCATGCATGACAACCGCTCAGGCTCGGCGACGCTCAACAGCGAGATTGACTACGGCCTGGGCAAGGACAGTCGCAGCAACAGGATTGGCCGCTATTCACTGAGCGTCGACCCGGCAAACGCCAATGCCGACGGCTTTGCCCGCCTCTATCGAATCGACTCCTCCACTGCGGGCTCTGCCTGGAGCACCGGCAGCGCCAACCCGATCCCCATCGGCCAGACCCGTTACCTGGCGTTCACCGACAACGCCGGCAGCAACGCCGGCCCGGTACTGATCCAGAACCTCAGCACCACGGTGACCGTGGACGCCGTCATCGCCCCCACCAACAGCCTGGATTTGAGCACCGCCATCGAGCTCGATGGCGCGGGGACGATCGAGATTATTTACCTGTAACACCCAACCCGATCCTGCTGGATCCAGGGCGCAGTTGAGCGCCTTGGGGCAGTCAGGGCAATAACCATAGAAGTGAGCAAGAAATGTTTAAAAAGTACTTTGCAGCACTCTCCGCCACCGCGTTGATTGGCGTTGCGCCTTATGCGCTGGCGGCTTCGAGCACTGATTTGACGGTGACTGGCCTCATCACCCCGAACGCATGCACCCCGACGCTTTCCGGGGGAGGGATCGTCGACATCGGCAAAATCTCGGCGAAAGATCTCAAAATGACTTCAAACACTTTGGTAAACACTCAGCCAATGCAGCTCACCGTAGCTTGTAACGCAGCGAATACGTTCGCGCTGAATGCTATTGATAACAGAGCTGTGACCTCGCTGGCCGATAACGCGTTCGGTCTGGGGGAAACCAACGCATCTGAAAAACTGGGCATGTTCCAGGCAGTTATCAAAAGCGCATTAGCAGACGGGAACACTGTGCAAGCAATCTACTCGGCAAACGGAGTGAGTTGGTTTCCCACGAACCATATAGGCCCCGGTGAGCTGACATCGGTCGGAGAGTACCGCCCCCTTAGCGTCAAAGACCTCACGATGGAGTTGGAAATCAAGACCTATATCGCCCGGGCGGACAGCCTGACTCTGACCGATGAAGTCACTGTCGACGGTTCAGCAACATTTGAAATGAAGTACCTGTAAGCCATGCACCTTGCCCGAGGTCATGCCTCGGGCAAGGACTGATTCCGCTCACCAGACACAGCGAAACCTGTCCCATGAAAAAAATTCCACACGCACTGACGATGGCGATCATCGTCCTGACTTCGCCGCTCACCTTCGCCGCCTCGTCGACGGACCTGACGGTCACTGGCCTCATCACCCCGAACGCTTGCACCCCGAGCCTGTCCAGCGACGGCATCGTCGATTATGGAAAGATTCCAGCCAAAGATTTGAAACAGAACACGTCCACCCCCCTCGAAGAAAAAACACTGATGCTGGGCGTGAAATGCGACGGCCCCACGCCATTTGCCCTGTTCGCCAAGGACAATCGAGCCGGCTCGGCTTCGCAGGCACCCAGCGTGTTTTTCGGCGTGGGCAAGATCAATGAAACCCAAAAACTGGGAGGTTATTTACTGACGATGATAAATGCCGTCGCCGATGGCGAAGCCGTACAGACAATTAAATCCGTGGATGGGAAGAACGACTGGCGGTCCCAAATTTTCATGTGGCCCGGACAATACATGTCGGTGGCGGCCATCGGTAATCCAGGCTCGCCGATACCTATTCAGGACCTGACCCTGGAACTGGGAATCGCTACTTCGATTGCGCGGGCCGACGGACTTGATCTGACCAACGAAGTGCTGATCGATGGTTCTGCAACGCTTGAGATGAACTACCTGTAAATCAGGGCGCCGCATTATCGGCAACGGTGATGCGGCACCGGTACACGGCAACCCAGGAAAAGGACCTTCATGAATGAACAACTATCTCGCAGCCTTCTCGGCAACTTTACTGATCAGCACCACCCCCACCGCTTTTGCTGCATCGGCGGTTGACCTGACCGTCAAAGGCACCCTCACCCCGCTCGCCTGCACACCGATACTGTCCAACAACGGCCTCGTCGACTACGGAAAAATCTCCCGGCAGGACCTCAGCGTCGACAAACGCACTCGACTGCGCGACCAGACGCTTGACCTCACTATTCAGTGCAATGCGCCCGCGCGATTTGCCTTGCTGATGCGCGACAACCGCGACGGCTCGGCAATCGTCAACAGTGAGATTTACTACGGCCTGAACCACGACCACAGCCACAATAAAATCGGCTTGTATTCACTGAACTTCGATCCGGCCAGCACCGTAGTGGACGACCTGACGCAGGTCTATCGAACCGATTCCACCACGGCCGGCAAGGCCTGGAGTTCGTCGAACAGCCAGGTCATTCCGATTGGCGCCCGAAGTTATCTCGGATTCACTGACATTGCCGGGAGCAGCGCCGGCCCGATTGCCATCCGCACGCTGACCAGCCGGGTGACGGTAGAAACGGTCATCGCACCCACCTCCGAGCTGGACCTCAGCGCGGAGGTGCTGCTCGACGGTTCGGCAACGCTGGACGTTGTTTACCTGTAGTCAGACCTTTTCGCTGACCACCTGCACGTACAACGAACGCCCGGCACCGAGGCCGGCAAGGATGGCGCCGAGGCCGATCACCGCGAAGATCCAGCCCACGGCATTCCAGCCGCCGGTCCAGTCATGCACGATGCCGACCGCGAACGGCCCCATCGACGCCAGGGTGTAACCGAAGCCCTGGGCCATGCTCGACAGGTTGGCCGCCACGTGCGAATCCCGCGAGCGCAAGACGATCAGCGTCAACGCCAGGCTGAACGTTCCGCCCTGCCCCAGGCCGAGCAGGATCGCCCAGCCCCACAGGCCTTCGATGGGTGCATAAAGGCAACCGAACAGGCCGCCGAGGGTCAGCGCCATGACAATGACGATCGCCAGGCGCTGATCCTTGCCGCGCGTCGCCAGCCAAGGTGCGGCCAGCGAACTGGCAAGTTGAACGATCACCGACCCCGACAGCACCAGCCCGGCCTGGGTTGGCGTCAGGCCACGACCGATCAGGATCGATGGCAACCAGCCGAACACGATGTACGCCAAGGACGATTGCAGGCCCATGTACAAGGTCACTTGCCAGGCCAACGGGTCACGCAACAGACCGCGTACCCGGTAAGCCACGTTGTGTGCGCCGTGTTTCTGACCGACTTGCGGCAACCAGAACATCGCCGCCACCAGTGCCGGAATCACCCAGAAGCCAAGCCCCAATGCCCAGCTTTTGTCGAAATGCTCGCTCAACGGCACGGTTGCGCCCGCCGCCATCGCCGCCCCCAGGCACAAGGCCATGGTGTAGACGCCGGTCATGGTCCCGGCGTGTTTGGCGAAGTCGCGTTTGACGATGCCTGGCAGCAGAACGCCGATCACGCCGATGCTCGCACCGGCCAGCACGCTGCCGCCAAACAGGCCGATGTCACCGAACGAACTGCGCAGAATGATCCCGCCGGCCAATGTCAGAAGGATGCCCAACACCACGCGTTCTGCGCCGAAACGTCGCGCCAGAATCGGTGCCAACGGCGCAAAAAGACCGAGGCACAGCACTGGCAACGTCGTCAGCAAACCGGCCTGCGCCGCCGACAAGCCCAGGCTTTTCGACACGTCGCTGAGCATCGGCGCCATGCTCGACAGCGCCGGACGCAAGTTCAGCGCGACCAGAATCAGCCCCAGCAACAACAGCCACGGGCGGCGCAGGATTGGCTGACTTTGCTGGACCTGTTCGTCATCGGCCTCGGCGTCGATCAGCAGCTCTTCGAGCTCCGCCGTGCGTTTGGCTTCGGTGATCGGGCTGTGGCTGCTGGACATGGCGTTCTCGGTTTCAAGGTTCATTGATCAACTGCCTCGACAAGGCTTTCGCGCGTTCCGGGTCGCGTTGCTCGACGGCATCGAGCAGTTCGATATGCAGGTCGAACACTTCCTGGCGGCGTGGCGTGATACTCAAGGTCTGGCGCAGTTGTGCGCCGACGACGCTGGAGAAATAGCGATACAACTCGCTGAGGGTGGGGTTGTGCGCGGCGTCTACCAGACGACGGTGAAACACCAGGTCGCAGGCGATGTAGCTGTCGAGATCGCCGTGGTAGTGATCGCCGCTGACATTGAGCGCTTCGCGCAAGGCCACGAGGTCTTCGTCAGTCCTGCGTAGCGCGGCAAGGCCGATGGCCTCGACTTCAAGGATGTGCCGGGTTTCCCTGGCCTGCTCAAGCGAGCAGCGCGACAACGCTTTCAGGGTGTCCAGCGGATCGATCACCGCCCGCAGATAGCTGCCGTCGCCCTGACGGATTTCGATCAAACCGGAAAACGCCAACACGCGCATGGCTTCGCGGACAGTGTTGCGGCTGATGCCCAATTCGGCAGACAGCTCAGGCTCGGTGGGCAGGCGCTGACCGACAGACCAGACGCCTTCGGTGATACGCAGACGCAACTGGTCCAGAGCCTGATCAACCAGGGAACGTTTAATGAGTGGAGACATGTCTGACATAGGATTCGCCCTTTCATCCAATCATAGGATGAATTTTTTGACATGTTAGTCAGCATCGCCCCACAGGGCAAACGGTTTACACAAACCTGTAGGAGCCGGCTTGCCGGCGATTACGGTCTGACATCCCACCTGGATGTCGCCTGATCCCCCGCTATCGCCGGCAAGCCGGCTCCTACAATTCCGCGCCCGGCTCGCCATCTCGCACACGACACAAACCCTGTAGGAGCCGGCTTGCTGGCGATTACGGTCTGACATCCAACATGGATATCGCCTGACCCACCGCCATCGCCGGCAAGCCGGCTCCTACAATTCCGCGTTCGGCTCGCCATTTCGCACACGACACACCCCCTGTAGGAGCCGGCTTGCCGGCGATTCGGTCCGACATCCAACATGGATATCGCCTGACCCACCGCCATCGCCGGCAAGCCGGCTCCTACAATTCCGCGCCCGGCTCGCCATTTCGCATACGACACAACCCCTGTAGGAGCCGGCTTGCTGGCGATTCGGTCTGACATCCAACATGGATATCGCCTGACACCCCGCCATCGCCAGCAAGCCGGCTCCTACAGGGATCAAGGTGTATTTCTTCGGGCAAAAAAAAACCCGGAACAGCGTCCGGGTTTTTTCACTGACTGGCTTCGATCAATGCAGGATCTGGCTCAGGAACAGTTTGGTGCGTTCGTTCTGCGGATTGTCGAAGAAGTCGTTCGGCGCGGCCTGTTCAACGATTTCGCCCTTGTCCATGAAGATCACGCGGTTGGCCACGGTGCGGGCGAAGCCCATTTCGTGGGTCACGCAGAGCATGGTCATGCCGTCTTCGGCCAGACCGATCATGGTGTCCAGCACCTCTTTCACCATTTCCGGGTCAAGGGCCGAAGTCGGTTCGTCGAACAGCATGATTTTCGGTTTCATGCACAGCGCGCGGGCAATCGCCACACGTTGTTGCTGACCGCCGGACAGTTGCCCCGGGAATTTATGCGCCTGCTCCGGAATGCGTACGCGTTCCAGGTAATGCATGGCGATTTCTTCGGCCTGGCGTTTGGGCATCTTGCGCACCCACATCGGCGCCAGGGTGCAGTTCTGCAGGATGGTCAGGTGCGGGAACAGGTTGAAGTGCTGAAACACCATGCCGACTTCACGACGGACCGTTTCGATCTGCTTGAGGTCGTTGGTCAACTCCACGCCATCGACCACGATGCGGCCCTGCTGGTGTTCTTCCAGACGGTTGAGGCAGCGAATGGTCGTCGATTTACCGGAACCCGACGGGCCGCACAGGACGATACGCTCGCCCTGTTTAACGTTCAGGTTGATGTCTTTCAACACGTGGAACTGGCCGTACCACTTGTTCACGCCCTGCATCTGAATAATGCCTTCAGGGCTCACAGGCTTTTTGATTGCTTCGCTCATTACAGAACTCCTAACGCTTGTGGCCAGTGTCGAGCTTGCGTTCCAGATGCATGGAATAGCGCGACATACCAAAACAGAAAATCCAGAACACCAGGGCCGCGAACACATAGCCTTCAGTGGCCATGCCCAACCATTTCGGGTCGGCGGCGGCTTGTTTGACGCTGTTGAGCAAGTCGAACAGGCCGATGATGATCACCAGGCTCGTGTCCTTGAACAGCGCAATGAAGGTGTTGACGATGCCAGGGATTACCAGCTTCAGGGCTTGCGGCAGAATCACCAGGCCCATGCTGCGCCAGTAACCGAGGCCCATCGCCGCAGCCGCTTCGTACTGACCTTTTGGAATCGCTTGCAGACCGCCGCGCACCACTTCAGCCACATAGGCCGACTGGAACAGGATCACGCCGATCAGCGCCCGCAGCAATTTGTCGAAGTTCATGCCTTCAGGCAGGAACAACGGCAGCATCACCGAGGACATGAACAGCACCGTGATCAACGGCACGCCGCGCCAGAATTCGATGAAGGTCACGCAGACCACACGAATCGCCGGCATATTCGAACGACGGCCCAGCGCCAGCACAATGCCCAGCGGCAACGCACCGGCAATACCGACAGTGGCGATCACCAGGGTCAGCATCAGGCCGCCCCATTGGCTGGTCGCCACTTGGGTCAGACCGAAAACGCCACCATGCAACAGGCACCAGGAAATGATCGGGTACAGCACCAGGAAGCTCAGGCCATACACGGCTTTACGGTGAAAGCGCGAGATGAACAGTGGCGCCACGCCGATCACCGCCAGCCACACGGTCAGGTCTACGCGCCAGCGCAGGTCCATCGGGTAGTAGCCGTACATGAACTGGCCAAAACGCTGCTGAATGAACACCCAGCAGGCGCCTTCCTTGGTGCAGTCGGCGCGGGTGGTGCCGACCCAGTTGGCGTCGATGATTGCCCATTCCAGGATCGGCGGGACAATCAGGTAAATCAGATAGAACGCAAACAGGGTCAGCAGGGTGTTGAGCCAGCTGGAGAACATGTTTGCGCGCATCCATGCGACCACACCGATGCTGCTGCTCGGTGGAGGCATGTCAGGCTTGAAAGTATGAGTACTCATGCGCTTTTCCTTACCGCTCGATCAGCGCAATGCGCTTGTTGTACCAGTTCATCAGCAGGGAAATGCTGATACTGATCGCCAGGTACACGCTCATGGTGATGGCAATTACCTCGATCGCCTGCCCGGTCTGGTTCAGCACCGTACCGGCAAACAACGAGACCATCTCCGGATAACCGATACCGGCCGCCAGCGAAGAGTTTTTCGCCAGGTTCAGGTATTGGCTGGTCAGCGGCGGAATGATCACGCGCAGGGCTTGCGGGATGATCACTTTGCGCAGGGTCGGACCGTTACGCAGACCCAGCGAGTGCGCCGCTTCGGTCTGGCCGTGGCTGACCGACTTGATGCCCGAACGCACGATCTCGGCGATGAACGCCGCGGTGTACACGGTCAGGGCCAGGGTCAGTGCCAGCAGTTCCGGGATCAGCACCCAGCCACCGACAAAGTTGAAGCCTTGCAGCTTGGGCATTTCCCAGTGCACTGGTGCACCGAAGATCAACGCGCACAGCGCCGGGATCGCAAAGAACAGCGCCAGGCCAACCCAGAACTTGTGGAACGGCACACCGGTCGCTTCGAAGCGTTTGGTGGCCCAGCGGCTCATCAGCACGATCGCGACAATGGCCACGACGATGCTGATCACAAACGGCCAGAAACCGTCCGCCATCAACGCGGCCGGCATGTTCAGGCCGCGGCTGCTGACGAAGAAGGTGTCGCCGAAGTTATGGCTGTTGCGTGGCCCCGGCATGGTCAGGAACACCGCGAAGTACCAGAACAGGATTTGCAGCAGCGGCGGAATGTTGCGAAAGACTTCCACATAAACAGTCGCCAGCTTGCTGATGATCCAGTTCTTCGACAGCCGTGACACGCCGACGATGAACCCGAGGATTGTCGCCAGGATCACGCCGATGAAAGTCACCAGCAGCGTGTTGAGCAGGCCGATGACAAACACCCGGGCATAACTGTCCGATTCGGTGTAGTCGATCAAGTGTTGAGCGATGCCGAAACCGGCACTGCGCTCCAGAAAGTCGAAACCGGAGGTAATGCCCCGGTGTTGAAGGTTGGTCTGCGTGTTGTCGAACAGGTACCAGCCCATCGAGACCACCGCCACGATGGTGATGATCTGAAATAGCCACGCACGCACTTTGGGATCGCTGAGGCTGAGCCTCTGCTTTGGTGCGCCGATTGAATTTTGCATGAAGTGCCCCGGATGTAATGGAACAGAACATCACCCGGCGGTTGGCCCACCGGGTGATAGAACCATCAGCGCACTGGTGGTGCGTATTGAATGCCGCCGTTGTTCCACAGAGCGTTCAGCCCGCGGTCGATGGCCAGCGGAGTGTCCTTGCCGAGGTTTTTCTCGAACACTTCACCGTAGTTACCGACTTGCTTGACGATCTGCACGACCCAGTCTTTCTTCACTTTCAGGTCTTTGCCGTATTCACCGTCGGTACCCAGCAGACGAGCGACGTCCGGGTTCTTGGTGCCTTTGGCTTCAGCTTCGACGTTTTTCGAAGTGATGCCGGCTTCTTCAGCGTTGAGCATGGCGTAGCCAGTCCAGCGCACGATGGCCAGCCACTCGTCGTCGCCATTACGTACGACCGGGCCCAGAGGCTCCTTGGAGATGGTTTCCGGCAGAACGGTGTAGTCGTTCGGGGTCGCCAGCTTGCTGCGTTGTGCGTAGAGCTGGGATTTGTCGGAGGTCAGCACGTCGCAACGACCGGATTCCAGCGACTTGGCGCTTTCATCGGAGGTGTCGAAAGTGATTGGGGTGTATTTCAGACCGTTGCCGCGGAAGTAGTCGGAAACGTTCAGCTCGGTGGTGGTACCGGCTTGAATGCAGATGGTGGCGCCGTCGAGCTCTTTGGCGCTTTTCACGCCCAGAGTCTTGCTGTTTACCAGGAAACCGATGCCGTCGTAGTAAGTGATGAAACCAGGGAATTTCAGACCCATGCCCGAATCACGGGAGCTGGTCATGGTGGTGTTGCGCGACAGGATGTCGATTTCGCCAGACTGCAGCGCGGTGAAGCGCTCCTTGGCGTTCAACTGACTGAACTTGACCTTGGTCGCGTCGCCGAAGACGGCAGCGGCCACAGCGCGGCAGTAGTCAGCATCGATACCGACGATCTTGCCATTGGCGTCCGGAACCGAGAAACCAGGCAGGCCATCGCTGACGCCGCACTGTACGAAACCTTTCTTCTGCACTGCATCCAGGGTTGCACCCGCCTGAGCGAACCCGCTGACACCGAGTACTGCGGCTGCAGACACGATAGCCAGGGTGGATTTCAACATCTTCATTCAAACCTCCAGTTTTGCTCTTGTTGTGTCGGAGCTTGAGTCCAGTCGCACCCTTATGAGGCGTAGTCGACCCGTGTTGGTTTTTTTTGGGGTCAACCGACGTAGGACCTGCGCTATGAGTCTAGTAGGAGAAAATCCAAATCATGGACCACTCACTTCTCACCAATCGGCCGAACGGGCTGTAGCCCTTTCACGTTCGCGAAGCCCGTAGCGGCCACTGGCGAACATCCATCACCGGATTTTTTGCTATCCCACCACGAACAATGGCCTGATAGTGTTACCGACAGGCGTGGGATTTTTCGTACAGGCTTCCTATAGCAAAGCCCGTACCAGACCGCTCGCCAAAGCGTTTAAGGGACAGGTCAATAGCAAAACTTGTAGCCTTGCGACATCTTCTTAACGGATCAACCAGACGCGCACTCATCTCTCGCACTCAATGAGAGCGCACGCACACAATTGGAGCAGCCATGACCGAGCCCTTGATTCTTGAACCCGTCAAGCCCGCAGACGCCTGCGTTATCTGGCTGCACGGGCTGGGCGCCGACCGTTACGACTTCCTGCCGGTGGCCGAAGCGTTACAGGAAACCCTGCTGAGCACTCGCTTCGTTCTCCCTCAGGCACCGACCTGCGCCGTCACCATCAATGGTGGCTACGAGATGCCGAGCTGGTACGACATATTGGCCATGAGCCCTGCACGCGCGATCAACCGCGAGCAGCTGGAAGCGTCGTCGGACCGGATCATCAAATTGATCGAAGTACAGCGAGCCGGCGGAATAGACGCTTCGCGAATTTTCCTGGCAGGTTTTTCCCAGGGCGGCGCCGTGGTGTTCCACACCGCGTTCCTGAAATGGCAGGGGCCGCTGGGTGGCGTACTTGCCCTCTCTACTTATGCACCGACCTTCAGCGAAGGACTGGAGCTTTCGGCCAGCCAACAGCGGATTCCGGTGTTGTCGTTGCACGGTCAGTACGATGACGTGGTGCAAAACTCGATGGGACGGACTGCCTACGAGTATTTAAAGCAGCATGGTGTCACCGTGACATGGCAGGAATACCCAATGGGTCACGAAGTGTTACCCGAGGAGATTCGCGACATCGGCACCTGGCTCGGCGAGCGCTTGCGTTAACGGCTGAGCTGAAAAACAGCCCATTGATCCATCCCCCTACGCCGCGCCCGATTCTTGCATTACACTGGCCGCCGTATATTCCTTAACCAATTGATGAGATGACCGTGCTCAAAGCACTCAAGAAAATGTTCGGTAAAAGCGAGACTGAGCAGCTCGCGCCAGTCTCCAGCGCTCCGTCTCACAGCCCCAGCCACCGCACCGACGGTAATCAGCCTGGCCGGACCGCCCCCGTAGCGGCACCGAAACAAGAGCCTGTGGCGACACCGGCCGTCCAGCCTGTTGAAGCGGCGGCTGCTGAGCAACCACGCAGCGAAGCGCCGAAGCCCGCCAAACCGCGTCGTGAACCCAAGCCAAAAGCGCCGGTCATCCCCTGGAAACTCGAAGACTTCGTCGTCGAACCCCAGGAAGGCAAAACCCGATTCCACGATTTCAAACTTGCCCCGGAACTGATGCACGCCATCCAGGACCTCGGCTTTCCGTATTGCACGCCGATTCAGGCTCAGGTGCTGGGCTTCACCCTCGCGGGCAAAGACGCCATCGGCCGCGCCCAGACCGGCACCGGCAAAACCGCGGCGTTCCTGATTTCGATCATCACCCAGTTGCTGCAAACCCCACCGCCGAAAGAGCGCTACATGGGTGAGCCACGGGCGCTGATCATCGCGCCGACCCGTGAACTGGTGGTGCAGATCGCCAAGGACGCCGCTGACCTGACCAAGTACACCGGCCTCAACGTCATGACGTTTGTCGGCGGCATGGACTTCGACAAGCAGCTCAAGCACCTCGAAGCGCGTCATTGCGACATCCTCGTCGCCACCCCGGGCCGCCTGCTCGACTTCAACCAGCGCGGCGACGTGCATCTGGACATGGTCGAAGTGATGGTCCTGGACGAAGCCGACCGCATGCTCGACATGGGCTTCATCCCGCAAGTGCGTCAGATCATTCGCCAGACGCCGCCGAAGAACGAGCGCCAGACATTGCTGTTCTCCGCGACCTTCACCGATGATGTGATGAACCTCGCCAAGCAATGGACCACCGACCCGTCGATCGTCGAGATCGAGGCGCAGAACGTGGCCAGCGAAAACGTCGAGCAGCACATCTACGCGGTGGCCGGTGCCGACAAATACAAACTGCTCTACAACCTGGTCAACGACAACGGCTGGGAGCGGGTGATGGTCTTCGCCAACCGCAAGGATGAAGTGCGGCGCATCGAAGAACGCCTGGTGCGTGACGGCGTCAACGCCGCGCAATTGTCTGGCGACGTGCCGCAGCACAAGCGCATCAAGACCCTGGAAGGCTTCCGCGAAGGCAAGATCCGCGTGTTGGTAGCCACCGACGTGGCCGGTCGTGGCATTCACATCGACGGCATCAGCCACGTGATCAACTTCACCCTGCCGGAAGTCCCGGACGACTACGTGCACCGTATCGGTCGTACCGGCCGTGCCGGCGCCGATGGCGTGTCGATCAGTTTTGCCGGTGAAGACGACTCCTACCAGCTACCGTCCATCGAGGCGCTGCTGGGTCGCAAAATCAGCTGCGAAACCCCTCCGACGCATCTATTGCGGGCGGTTGAGCGCAAGCGTCCGTAACAGCGGGTCGCAATAGAAAGAAGCGCAGCCGGCAACGGACTGCGCTTTTTTTTTCGCTCAAAAAAACACTGTAGGAGCGAGCTCGCTCGCGATGGTCGCGAACGATAACGCGTAAAACCAGATACCCCGCGGCGCTCTTGAATTCTTCGCGAGCAAGCTCGCTCCTACAAACGGCGCTTGCGAGATGCAACTAAAAGTCCATAATGGACAAATTAGTTTACTTGCCATTCCCGGAGCCGACCATGTCCAGCACGCCCTACGTGATCACCCAACCCCAGGCCCGCGAACTGCTGGCACAGGTCGACGTTCCGCAGATCCTGCGCAAGCTGTTCCGCGACCTGGCGGCCGGGCAAGCGGTACAACCGGCGCAACAACTGGTGGAGTTTCCCAAGGGCGCCGGCGATTTCATCAACTACCTGGGCGTGCTCGCCGAAGACGGGGTTTACGGGGTCAAGACCTCGCCTTACATCGTCCGCGAACAAGGCCCGCTGGTGACCGCATGGACCTTGCTGATGTCGATGCAGACTGGCGAGCCGCTGCTGTTGTGCGACGCCGGCGAACTGACCACCGCGCGCACCGCCGCGACAACCGCCGTCGCTGTCGACGCCCTGGCTCCGTTGAATGCGCAACGCCTGGCGATCATCGGCAGTGGCAAGGTCGCGCTGGCGCACCTGCATTACGTCAAAGGCCTGCGTGACTGGGAAAGCATCCACCTTTTCTCGCCGAACCTGAGCGACCTCAGCCCTGAAGCCGTGGCGCAGATCAAAAGCCTCGACCCACGGCTGACCCTTGTCGACACACGCGAAGCGGCCGTTCAGGACGCCGACGTGATCATGCTGTGCACGTCGTCCGCCGGCCCGGTGATCGACCCTTCCAGCCTGACCAAACCGGCATTGATCACTTCCATCAGCACCAATGCCCCACGCGCCCACGAAGTGCCGCCACAGAGCCTCAATGACATGCAGGTGTTCTGCGACTATCGCCCAACCACGCCGGGCTCGGCGGGTGAAATGCTGATTGCCGGCGAACAGCACGGCTGGGAGGCAAGCGCCATCGTCGGCGACCTGCCGGACTTGATCAGCGGAAAAGTCCAGCGCCCCGGCTATGACCGTCACGTGTTCTTCCGCTCGATCGGCCTGGGCCTGGAAGACATCGCACTGGCCAATGCCATCTACCACCTCCAGCACTAACACATACCTGTAGGAGCCGGCTTGCTGGCGATGCAGGCGCCGCGGTCTGTCAGACAAACCGCGGCGTCTGCATCGCCAGCAAGCCGGCTCCTACAGGAGATCTATATTGCGGCTTACAGGAGACATTCATGAGCCAGGCAGACTTCATTATCATCGGCGGCGGGATCGCCGGCGCTTCCACCGGTTTCTGGCTGTCGCAGCACGCCCGAGTGATCGTGCTCGAACGCGAATCCCATCCGGCCTACCACTCCACCGGACGCTCGGCGGCGCTGTTCACCGCCGCTTACGGCACACCGCAAGTCCGGGCATTGACCCAGGCCAGCCGCGATTTCTTCGACGCCCCGCCTGCCGGTTTCTGCGAACACCCGCTGCTGACCCCGCGCGGCGAAATGACCGTGGACTTCACCGGCGACCCGGCCGAACTGAACAACCAATACCTGAGCGCCAAAGCCACGGTGCCGGAGATGCAACTGCTCAGCGCCGACGAGGCCTGCGCGCGTTTGCCGATCCTGCGCCGGGAAAAAGTCCACGGCGCGATCTACGATCCGACCGCCAGCGACATCGACACCGACGCCTTGCACCAGGGTTACCTGCGTGGCATCCGACGCAATAAAAGTGAAGTGCATACCGACACTGAAGTCTTGAGACTGACCCGCGACGGCGAAGGTGTGTGGCAAGTTCAAACCAACGGCCAGACCTTCAGCGCCCCGGTCATCATCAACGCTGCCGGCGCCTGGGCCGACAAGATCGGCGAACTGGCCGGCGCGAAACCGCTGGGTCTGCAACCGAAACGCCGTGCAGCATTCATCTTCGCCGGGCCGGAAGGCGCGGACATCCACCATTGGCCGATGCTGGTCAGCCTCGACGAGTCGTTCTACATGAAGCCGGACGCCGGCATGTTCCTCGGCTCGCCGGCCAACGCCGACCCGGTTGAACCACACGACGTGCAGCCCGAAGAACTGGACATCGCCATGGGCATCTACCAGATCGAAGAAGCCACCACCCTGACCATCCGCCGCCCGACCCGCACCTGGGCCGGTCTGCGCAGCTTCGTGGCCGACGGCGATTTGCTGTCCGGTTTCGATCTGCAGGTGCCGGGGCTGTTCTGGGTTGCGGCGCAAGGCGGTTACGGCATCCAGACCTCGCCCGCCATGGGCCAGGCCAGCGCCGCGCTGGTACGCGGTGAAGCACTGCCCGAGCAACTCAAGCGTTTTGGCCTGGACGCCGGGATGCTGTCCCCTGCTCGCCTGGGCTGACCGGCGCCCTCAGGTGACGTGTCGACACGATTACGGCAAACTTCCAGCGCCCTTTTTGCAGGGCGCTGACGCTGCCTGGAGCTCCATTGTATGAACGCACCTGTAAAAGACCCGGCCCTGGACAACTTCCGCGCGATCGCCGATGCCATCGCTACGTTGTTCTTCCCCCACGCCGAGGTGGTGCTGCACGATCTGCGCACGCAGAAAGTCGACTACATCGCCAACAACCTGTCGAAACGGGAAGTGGGTGACGACTCGGCGCTGGAAGACATGCTCAGCGATGACATCAGCGAACGAAACATCGGGCCGTACGAAAAGTTGAACTGGGATGGTCAGAAAATTCGCAGCTTGAGCAGCGTGCTGCGCGACAGCGACGGTCATCCGCTGGCGGTGCTGTGCATCAACCTGAATATTTCGCTGTTCGAAAATGCCAAGGCCGCGTTGGACCTGTTCCTGTCGCCGAGCAAGCTGATCCCGCAACCGGATTCACTGTTCCGCGATGATTGGCAGGAGCGCATCAATACCTTCCTTCACGGCTGGCTGCGCGAACGTCAACTGAGCCTGAACCTGCTGACCCGCGACCACAAACGCGAACTGGTGCTGGCCCTGCACGCCGAAGGCGCCTTCAAAGGCAAAAGCGCCTCGAACTATGTGGCCAACGTGCTGAACATGGGACGGGCGACGGTGTACAAGCACCTGAAGGAATTGAAAGGCTGAAACACCCCGGATTGCCAGCGACACACGCCCTGTAGGAGCACGGCTTGCCGGCGACGGCGATCTCAAAGACGCCATCGCCGGCAAGCCGCCCGCAGCAAGCCGGCTCCTACAAGGTTCTGCGCAAACCACACGATGTTGAGCCCCCCCAAAACCTGTAGGAGCCAGCTTGCTGGCGATGGCGATTTTGAAGACGCCATCGCCGGCAAGCCAGCTCCTACAAGGTTCTGCGCCAGTCACACAACTCTGATGCGTCCCCAAATCTGTAGGAGCACGGCTTGCCGGCGATGGCGATCTTGAAGACGCCATCGCAGGCAAGCCGGCTCCTACAAGGTTCTGCGCCAGTCACACAACTCTGATGCGTCCCCAAATCTGTAGGAGCACGGCTTGCCGGCGAAGGCGATCTTGAAGACGCCTTCGCCGGCAAGCCTTGCTCCTACGGGTTTGGTGTTTATTCCAACGCCGAAGCCGGGCCGAAGAACTCGTAGCGGCTTTGCTTCTCCGGTACACCCAAGGCTTTCAGGTGACGTTTCACCGCCGCCATGAAGCCTTTAGGCCCCAGGAAGTACGCATCCAGATCGCGTTGTTGCGGCAACCACTCGCCCAGTTGTTCCTGACTCAACAACCCGACCTTGTGCGCCGCCGGGCTCACGCCGTCATCTTCGTCGTAGCAGTAGAAACGCTTGAGTTGTGGGTGACGCTCAGCCAAACCATCAATCCAGTCACGGAAAGCATGAACGCTGCCATTGCGTGCGCAGTGGATGAAGTGCACCGGCCGCTTGGTTTCCAGCGCCGCTTCCAGCATGGCCAGGGTCGGGGTGATGCCGACGCCGCCGCTGATCAGCACCAACGGTTTATCGCTGTCGGTCAGGGTGAATTCGCCCGATGGCGGGAACAGCTGAATGCTGGCGCCTACATGCAGTTGATCATGCAAATGGTTCGAGGCACGGCCACCGTGTTCACGCTTGACGCTGATGCGGTACTGGCCTTTGTTCGCCAGGGCTGACAGCGAATAGTTACGACGAATCTCTTCGCCATCGAGGATCAGTTTCATGCCGATGTACTGGCCGGGTTCTGCCGCGAGGATCGGACCTTTGTCCGCCGGTTCGAAGTAGAACGAAATGATTTCCGCGCTTTCCTCGACCTTGGCCGCAACGATGAACTCCCGCGCACCGCGCCAGCCGCCCGGGGCCTGTTCTTTCTGGTCGTAGATGCTGGTTTCAGCGCCGATCAGGATCTCGGCCAGTTGACCGTACGCCGCGCCCCAGGCGCTCATCACTTCCGGCGTGGCAATCTCTTCACCCAACACTTCGGAAATCGCACGCAACAGGCAGGTGCCGACAATCGGGTAGTGTTCCGGGAGGATTTGCAGCGCCACGTGCTTGTTGATGATTTTGGCCACCAGGTCGCCCAATTGGTCGAGCTGATCGATGTGGCGCGCATACATCAACACGCCGTTGGCCAGGGCGCGGGGTTGATCACCGGTGGCCTGGTGCGCCTGGTTGAACAGCGGGCGGACTTCCGGGTATTCGGAGAGCATCATGCGATAGAAATGCGTGATCAATGCTTCGCCACCGCTTTCCAGCAATGGCACAGTGGATTTGACGATTGCACGGTCTTGAACGCTAAGCATAAGGTGACTCCTGGACGACTTGGTTTTCTAACTGCTTTCCCTATGCATATCAGTTTCCGTGCCATCTATTTAATCGTTATAAATCAATAAGTTAAAAACATTCTAGTCATAACGACACCCCCTGACTTATAGTCATACCGACTACACGGAGTCACTATGACTGCAAAATCCTTGCTCACCACACTGCTTCCCCTGGTCTCGGACCTGTCCCGCGAACTCCCCGAGGGCGAGCGCTATCGGCGCCTGCTTGAAGCCATGCGCGCCTTGCTTCCCTGCGACGCCGCCGCGCTGCTGCGCCTCGATGGCGAGTGGCTGGTGCCGCTGGCCGTCGACGGTTTGAGCACCGACACCCTCGGCCGACGCTTCAAGGTCAGCGAACACCCTCGCTTCGAAGCCCTGCTCAGCAGCCCCGGCCCGACCCGCTTCGCCGCCGACAGCGACATGCCCGATCCTTATGACGGACTGGTCGATGGCCTCGACGATCACCTTGAAGTCCATGACTGCATGGGTTGCCCGCTGTTTATCGACGAACGTCCGTGGGGTTTGCTGACCCTCGACGCCCTCGACCCGGAACGCTTGGAACCGATCGAACTGGACGCCCTGCAAGCCTTCGCCAGCCTTGCCGCCGCCACGGTCAATGCCGCCGAGCGCATCGAACGGCTGGCCAATCGTGTCGAAGACGAGCATCAGCGCGCCGAGGTGTACCGACAGGCCAGCGGCCAGCAGAACCGCGAAATGATCGGTCAGAGCAAGGCCCACAAACGCTTGGTGGAAGAGATCAGCCTGGTCGGCGGCAGTGACCTGACCGTGTTGATCACCGGCGAAACCGGGGTCGGCAAGGAACTGGTGGCACAGGCGATTCACGCCGCCTCGCCCCGGGCCGACAAGCCGATCATCAGCCTCAACTGCGCCGCACTGCCGGACACGCTGGTGGAAAGCGAATTGTTCGGCCATGTGCGCGGCGCCTTCACCGGGGCAACCAGCGACCGTCGCGGCAAATTCGAACTGGCCAATGGCGGCACGCTGTTTCTCGATGAAGTCGGCGAACTGTCGCTGACGGTGCAGGCCAAATTGCTGCGCGTGCTGCAAAGCGGTCAATTGCAGCGGCTGGGGTCGGACAAAGAACATCAAGTCGATGTGCGGCTCATCGCCGCGACCAATCGCGACCTGGCCGAAGAAGTGCGCAGCGGCCGTTATCGTGCCGACTTCTACCACCGTTTGAGCGTTTACCCGCTATTGGTGCCGGCCCTGCGGGATCGCGGGCGGGATGTGCTGCTGCTCAGCGGTTTCTTCCTGGAGCAGAACCGTTCGCGCATGGGCCTCAACAGCCTGCGACTGACCAGCGATGCCCAGGCGTCGTTGCTGGCGTATGACTGGCCAGGTAACGTGCGAGAGCTGGAACACTTGATTGGGCGCAGCGCGTTGAAAGCGCTGGGTAACTGCAGGGAACGGCCGAAGATTCTCAGCTTGAGTGCGGCGGATCTGGATTTGCCCAGCGGCAGCGTTGAGGTAACGCCCGAGTCGCCGACCGCGACTCCAGTGACGTTGGTGTCAGGGGATTTGCGCGAGGCGACTGAAAGCTATCAGCGGCAATTGATCAGCGCGTGCCTGGATCGGCACCACAATAACTGGGCGAGCGCGGCGCGTGAACTAGGCTTGGATCGGGCGAATCTTGGGCGGATGGCCAAAAGATTGGGCATGAGATGAACGCTTTTGTAGGAGCCAGCTTGCTGGCGATGGTATCGCCGCGGTTTGTCTGACTGACCGCGGAAATGCTATCGCCAGCAAGCTGGCTCCTACAGGTTCGGGGTAGCATTTCGATTGCATCGGTATTTAGCCTAAAGCCTGCCCCCATCAAGTCGATAACCCGGCATCGATAGCTTTTGGCGACTTCCATTCGCCCATCACCTTTTTCCACAGAAGGTTTTTATGTCCTCCACCAAAGCCCGCGCAGATTCACTTTCGCTTCTGCTGTTTACCTTGCGCAGCGGCAAGTTGATGGCGATCAACCTGCTCAAGGTCAGTGAAATCATCCCCTGCCCACCGCTGACCAAGCTGCCGGAGTCGCACCCTCACGTCAAAGGCATCGCCACCCTGCGCGGCGCGTCGTTGTCGGTGATCGACCTGAGCCGTGCGATCGGCGAGCGGCCGCTGGAAGACCCAAACGGCGGCTGCCTGATTGTCACCGACGTCAGCCGCTCCAAGCAGGGCCTGCATGTTCAGGCGGTGAGCAAGATCGTCCACTGCCTGACCACCGACATCCGTCCGCCGCCCTTCGGCTCCGGCGGTGTGCGCTCGTACATCACTGGTGTGACCTCGGTCGACGGCACGCTGGTGCAGGTGCTGGACATCGAAAAGGTCATCCACGGCATCGCCCCGGCGCAGATCGAAACGGCCCCGACCGAACTGAGCATGGAAGACGCGGAAGTGCTCGGCAACGCGCGCATTCTGGTGGTCGATGACAGCCAGGTGGCCCTGCAGCAATCGGTGCACACCCTGCGCAACCTCGGCCTGCAATGCCATACCGCGCGCAGTGCCAAGGAAGCCATCGATTGCCTGCTGGACCTGCAAGGCACCGCCCAGCAGATCAACCTGATTGTTTCAGACATCGAAATGTCAGAGATGGACGGCTACGCCTTCACCCGCACCCTGCGCGAAACCCCGGATTTTGCGCACCTGTATGTGCTGCTGCACACCTCGCTGGACAGCGCGATGAACAGCGAGAAAGCGCGTCTGGCCGGCGCCAACGCGGTGCTGACCAAGTTCTCTTCGCCGGACCTGACCAAGTGCCTGATCGAAGCGGCCAAGGCGGTCGCCGAACAAGGTCACTGAGTTGGCCGAGGCTTTTTGTTTTCTGATGCGGCGCAACCTGGCGGAGGTTGTGCCCGCAATCACCTGGCCTCAGGGCATTGTCCTGCACGAATATCGTCCAGAACTGGCAGAAGCCGTTCATCGTTTGATGGAGCTGGGTTATCTGGACGGTGGCGGTCGCGTGCCGGCATTGGATATCTGGCAACAGCGGTTTGAGACGGACCCTGAATACGATCCCTCCCTGTGCTTCATTGCGCAGGATGCCGACGGTATCGTGGGTGTATGCCAGTGCTGGACCAGCGCCTACATCAAGAATCTGGTCGTGCACCCGCGAGCTCAGCGTCAGGGTTTGGGCCGGGCGTTGTTGTTGAGTGCATTCAACGTATTTCAGCAGCGTCGTGAAGGTTTTGTGGATTTGAAGGTATTGGAAGACAACCTTCGGGCGCAGCGGCTGTATGAAAGTGCCGGGATGATTGTGGTCCGCCGGGAGCCGGTTCCTGCCTGATACACCGCCTTCGCGGGCAAGCCTCGCTCCTACAGGTACGGTGATCCCATGTAGGAGTGAGCCTGCTCGCGATGGGGCCGACACATTCAACCTAAAACCATCAGGCATACTCCAAACCTAGGCCAACCAACCGACCAAGGATGCCTGCCCCATGAAAGCCACCACCCTCACCTTCCTCTGCCTCACCGCCCTCGCCACCCAAACCCACGCCTCCAGCCCAGACGCCTGGGCCGCTTTCGACAAAGCCATGCTCGCCAGTTGCATCAAGGCCAGCGGCCTGACGGACACCTTCCCCGTCGGCAAAGCCGCACAGTTCGATGACCGTGTCGACTACACCGCCGTACTCCTGCAAGGCCGCTACCCGCAAAAACACATGAAAGGCCAGCAAGGCACCGAGCTGTGCCTCTACAACAAAAAAAGCAACACCGCCTACGTGACCGAATGGGACTCCATCCGCCTACCCGCCAAATCCCGGTGAATGGCGCATAACTTGCTTCGACGCTGACTTCTGCGGTGGCATTCTGTCGCCAGTTCGGGCCCTGACAAGCGACTGATCCTTTGATGAATACAACGTTTTCCTGCGTAGGTTGCGGCAAATGCTGCAATGACCATCACGTCCCCCTGACCCTGGCCGAAGCCCGGATGTGGGCGGCCGACGGCGGTCAGGTGATCGTGCTGGTGGAAGGCTTCCTCGGTAACGGCCTTGGCCTGCCGGTGCAGCAACGCGAACATGCCGAGCGCCGTTCGGTGGTGGTTCAAAGCGGCGCCTGCGAAGCCTACGTGGCCATCACGTTTGCGGCGTACAACGTCGGTCCCTGCCGGAATCTTGACGAAGACAACCTCTGCCGCATCTACGAACGCCGGCCGCTGGTGTGCCGCATCTATCCGATGGAAATCAATCCGCACATCCCCCTCAACCCTGCGATCAAGGAATGCCCGCCCGAATCGTGGGAAAAAGGCCCGGATCTGATCATTGGCGGTGAATTGGTCGATCACGAGCTCGCAGAACTCATCCAGCGTTCCCGTCAGGCGGATCGCGACGATATCCGCACCAAAGATGCGATTTGCGCCTCACTGGGGATTCGGACCACGGCCCTGAAGGGCGATGGATTCACCGCGTATCTACCGGACATGAGTGCGTTCGCCACGGTCATCGATCAGGTGGCGCAACAGCCGCTGACAGGATCGGACAGTGAGTGGCAGTTCCACGTATCGGGTGACGACATCGCCGGGCAAGTGCTGGCGGCGGGTGCGCACGTGGCCACCGAGACGCCGCTCAACTATGCCTTCATTTCGTTGCGCGCGGCTTAACGGCGGGCTCGCCAAAACTCTTGCGCCAACAACCGCAAGTCCCCCGCCAGCCCCGCCACATCGGTTGAATTCGCCTGGCTTTGCTGCCCCTCACTGACCGTGACCTCGCAGGCTGAGCGAATGCTGATGATGTTGCGGTTGATGTCTTCGCTGACGCTGCTCTGCTCTTCCACCGCCGAAGCGATTTGCAGGCTCATTTGCGTGATCTGATTGACCCGCCGACTGATCGCGTCCAGCGAATCAGCGGCGCGTCGGGCCTGTTCGACGCTGTTGTCCACCTGTTCGCTGCTTTGCTGCATCACCACCACCGCGTCCCGCGTGCCGTTTTGCAGGGTGCTGATCATGCGCTGAATCTCGTTGGTCGATTGCTGGGTACGCTGGGCCAGGCCACGAACTTCATCGGCCACCACCGCGAAACCGCGCCCGGCATCCCCGGCACGCGCCGCTTCGATGGCCGCGTTGAGGGCCAGCAGATTGGTTTGCTCGGCGATGCTGCGGATCACATCCAGCACGCCGGTAATCTCGCTGCTGTGCCCCTCCAATTGATGAATCACCTCGGTGGCGCGCGCCAGCTCCTCGGCCAGACGCAGCACCGCATGGCGACTTTCACTCACCAATTGATGACCTTCACGGGTTTCGTTGCCGGCCAGGTCGGCCGCCTGGGACGCTTGCTGCGCATGACCGGCAACCTCGGCCACGCTGGCAGACATCTGGTGAATCGCCGCCGCCACCTGATCGGTTTCCGCCTGCTGGGCCAGCGTGCTGTTATGACTGCCTTGCAGGTGTTCGACCAGTTCCGCCGCGTGCCCGGCCAAGCGCTGCGACGCATCGCCGATGCGCCCCACCACCGCGCCGATCTGCGCTTCGAGCATCTGGAAGGCAAACTCGATCTGGCCGAACTGATCGCGGCGACCGGTGTAAACAGCCTGGCTCAACGGGTTGTCGGCAATCTGCCGGGCGCGTTCGGTCAACACTTTCAGCGGACGCAACATGAATCCGGTTCCGACCGCTGCCAAACCACTGCCCACGACAAACGCCAGTACGCCGAAAACGGCTGACGAAGGGTTCAGCCACGCTTCGATGCCCACCACACAGGCCAATGTCGCGCTGAACAGCGCCGTCACCTTGAGACCCGGACCGAGCACGGGCAGCCGCTGCCACAGTGATGTACGACCACTGCGAAGCTGTGTGTAG
Source organism: Pseudomonas sp. GM60 (assembly GCF_000282415.1). Classification (NCBI taxonomy): domain Bacteria; kingdom Pseudomonadati; phylum Pseudomonadota; class Gammaproteobacteria; order Pseudomonadales; family Pseudomonadaceae; genus Pseudomonas; species Pseudomonas sp. GM60. Next base: position 2,223 of record NZ_AKJI01000031.1, on the reverse strand, counting down.
GCTTTTTCCGCGGCTTCGATCTGCCGCGCCGAGGGCTTGGTCCGGACCGACTGATACTCCACGGCTTTACCGTTCTGCGTCACCGGCGTGGCATACGCGCTTACCCAATAGTGATCGCCATTCTTGCAGCGATTTTTCACCAGCCCCATCCATGAGCGGCCGCTTTTAAGGGTCTGCCACATATGCGCGAAAGCCGCCGCCGGCATGTCCGGGTGGCGCAGCAAGTTGTGCGTCGAGCCCAGCAACTCCTCACGGCTGTAACCGCAGATGTTGATGAAGTCGTCGTTGGCGTAGGTGATCGCGCTGGTCAGATCAGTGGTCGAGAGGATATTCGCATCAGCCGCAACGTCGACATTACGGCCGGTCACCGGGAGGTTGATCTTCATGGAAAGCGCGCTCGTTGGATGGAAAGAGTCGGCAGGGCTGCTGACTCTAAGCGCACTGATTCCACAAACGTTGATCTGGCTCAGGATATGAGCACTTAGCCATCACCCACGGCTGATCAAGCCGGGATGATGGCCATATCGGAGTGATATCAGGTAGTGGCGCGCGCAACGCACTCGACTTCCACCCGCGCGTCCAACACCAGTTTACGGGCGGCGAAGGTGGTACGGGCGGGCATCCGGTTCTGCGGGAAATAGCTGCGGTACACCCCGTTCATGGCTGCAAAATCCTTGATGTCGGCAAGAATGACCGTGCATTTGGCGACATGCGCCAAGGACGATCCGCTACGTTGCAGTGCGCTGCGCAGGTTCTCCATGGTCTGGGTCATCTGCGGGACGATTCCGCCCTTGACCAGCTTGCCATCGGCCCCCGCCCCGAGCACGCCGGACAAGTAGAGGGTCTGGTCGATTTGCACCGCTTCAGAGAACGGCAGGCCTCCCTCGGCGGGGAAGTAGCGTGGCGAATCGGGCGCTGCTGCCGGCAAGTAGCGCTGAATGATCTGCTGGTATAGACCGTTTTGCTTGATTCGCTCCAGGGCCGCATTCAGATTATCGCGCAACGCTGTGTCGGTCTTGCGCAGGGCCATGGCCACGCCAGTGCCCAGCATCGGATCGTCGAGCGCGTCTCCCGCAAAGGCGAAAGCCTGCCCTCGGGGTTGGCTCAATAAGGCCTCGTTGATTTCGATCGAGTCTTGCAGCGTGGCATCGATGTCACCCGCCAGCAGGCTTTCGATCAACTGGTTGTTGAAACTGAAACTGCGCACCGTGACGCCCTCGGGCGCCCAACGCGCTTTCGCGAATGCCTCACGGCTGGTGCCGGCCAGGACGCCGATACGCTTACCCTTGAGCGATTGCGCATCCGGTTGCAGATTCGAGCCTGTGCGAGCCACCAGGCGGCTATTCAGGGGATACAGGTTTTCGGTGAAGTCGATCCGCTCACGACGCGCGGAGGTAGCGGTCATCGGCATGATGACATCGAACTTCCCGGCTTCCAGCGCAAGGATGTTAGTGGCGTAATCCTGATCGACCCAGACACAGCGAGCCTTGAGCTCGGCACACAGCGCATTGCCCAGTTCGATGTTCAAACCGACCAGCTCACCCTTGTCGTTACGGCTCTCGAAGGGCGGAACCAGCGCTTCTACGCCGAAACGGATCTGCGGCTCGACTGCCGTCGAAACACAGCCGGTGGCCAGGACCGCCAGCGACAACACAGACAGGATTTTTACCAGAGGCATTCGGTAACCTTCATCAAGCATTCAGGGAAATGAATACTTCACGAGTGGCTACTGACTTTCCCAGAGGATGAGTCGCTCATCCTCGTAGGAACTGTCTCGGTTTCAGCAAGAATGGTTACCGGACAAAAAACACTGAGCAGTCAGCGTTTGCCCATCGAACGACGGGTGCCAGGAGGCGCTGCGCCGGGGGTCTTGGTGTGGCCGTTCTTGGCGCCGTTCTTGTACCAGGGCTGGCTGGCGGTTTTCGCGGCGGCCAGTTCACCCGGTTTGAACGGGAACTTGAACGCCGGGATCGCGGCTTTGGTTTCGCTGTCTGCGCTGGAGTCGACGCTGTCTGGCAGGTCTGCCTGGTCGTCGCTCAAAGCGTCGGCAACCGGCGGTTGTGTCGGGGAAGTCATGAAAGCTCCGGGTGATGCAAAAGAGTCGGGCCCGGTCAGCGAGCCGCGAAAGGCGGCAGTATACCTGTGTCGGGGGCGACAGGCTTCACGTGGAGAGTGAGTCCGTCGGGTTTTGTGGTGCCCCGCCTGCCGCCATCGCCGGCAAGC